>DAOTZZ010000249.1:0-4311 GCA_034433965.1 Anaerolineae bacterium | reverse complement strand
GGTGTAAGGCTCCCTGGTTCTGCTCAATGACTTCCAGCCACACTTCGGTGACGGCGCGGCGTTGGGCCTGGCTCAGCAGATAATGCATCATGCGACGACCGATGCCCTGCCGCCGCCTTTCGGGGATTACTCCCATGCCGCCAATCCAGGCAGCCCGACTGCGCAGCCCTAACAATCCTGTCCCCACAATCTGTTCTCCTTCAACCGCGGCGACCGAGGCATCCAGGTCTACGTCATCGTAGCGGATCAAGGTGCGGAATGAACCTGCGGTCATGATGATCGGTGTATAGTAGTCCGCATAAGCGCGGTTGAAAGCCGCTGTGAACGCCTCGAAGTCCACCTGCGACACGGGGTAGAATTCGATCGAGGGCATGGAGCCAATTCCTTTGCGAGTGACCTGGTGTTGGCAAGCGCTGGCCTGCAATGGAGATATTGACCGACCTATTCTAGCGCAAACCAGGTAATGAAGGGGCAGGAAGACCTGAGAGTCAGGAGGCTGCAGCTTTCGACTTGCGTACTGTAACAGAAAGGGTATAGTGGCATGCGTTGCACAAACGGATGCGAGGATGAGCGCCCATGCGAGGGCAACGACTGACGCGCAATCTGACCGATCGAGTCCTGGGCGGGGTGTGCGGGGGACTGGGAACCTATGTGGGCGTCAATCCCTGGTGGGTGCGCACCCTGTTCGTAATATTGGGGCTGTTCACGGCGGGCACCGGTGTGCTGATCTACCTGGCGCTATGGTTCATCTTGCCCGCGCAGACTCTGGCGGACATCCCCGCTGACGCAAAGAAAGACGAGCGCATCAGCCTGCCAGAGACGGTGGTCTTGGTGGGCATCGTGGTAGTCGTCATGGGGCTGATCATCCTGGCGCGTAATCTGGGCATTCTGTCCGGCCCCGGCGGCGACGCATTCCTGCCGCTGGTGCTGATCGGGTTTGGCTTCGTCTTGCTGATCAAACAACTCTGGAGGGCGGCATGACCGTTGCTCGCCGTCAGATCATGTGGCCCCTGTTGATCATGGCCATCGGCACGGTCTGGTTGCTGGCCGTGGGGGGGATCATCCCCGACGCCGTCCGCGATCTGTTGCGGCGAGCCTGGCCCGCCTTGCTGTTTCTATTCGCTTTCGATGCCCTGGCGGGAAGACGCCGTATCCGGGTGGGACGTGTCAGCCTGGAGGCGAACTGGCTCGGTCTGATCCTGACCGTAGTGTTGGTGGCCGGAGCAGTCTGGTTCGCCTACCAACGGCAGGCCGACGTGCAGCGCACGGAGAACGTGCAGACGCTCGATCAGACTTTGAGCGCAGAAGTGATACAGGTGCGGGTAGAAGCACAGGTGTTGCGTACCTCAGTGACGATTGCGGCTGCGGAAGCTGCGGATGCTGTCAGCGCTCGATACACTGGCAGCCGCGAGAGTCGCGTGACCCTGCAGTGGACTGTCGAAGGTGATACAGGTGTCCTGACGCTGGCCGAAGAAGCGCGCAGTCCTATTCCCAAGCTAGGCGACTACGGGCGGGGTGCCGTCGAGATTATGTTGCCTACCTCTGTACCCATCAACAGCCTGCGCGTGCGCGGAGATAGCGGTGATGTCAGCGCCGACCTGAGCGCTTTGCGCGTCGAGCGACTGGAACTGGCGACTGATAGCGGGGACGCCATAGTAAGGTTGCCCGCGCGCGACGTGATGCAAGGTCGCCTGATCGTGCGCGGAGGCGACCTGGAACTATTCGTACCAGAAGGAATGGCCCTGGATGTGAAGCTGGAGCCGGGCAGTGGCGAGCCAGAGTATGTCTACGACAGCTTCCGCTACGACTTGCTCCGCGACGGGGAACTGAAGCGCCGCAACGTGGAAGCATTCCAGTATGTGCTGGATGTGTGGTTGCGCGGCGGGGCAAAACTGGTGGTCACGGACGGCCCATAGCATGACACGTTCTAACGCAATCGCAACTCAAGAGTGGGTTGACTCTAATTCTGAAGTCTCATATACTGACCTAAACATGTGTTCCCAAGCACAAGGGGGCAGGCACTGATCGGCAGGTCAGTGTACTGCAGGCGAGTATGCGTTTTGCAGCAATACACCTGGAAGGAATTTGGGGCAAAGCACGCTGGCAGTGCCAGGGTGCTTTGTGCTTTGTAGGGCTTTGTTCGCTCAAGTGATGAAGGAGCATACAGATGGACTACGGGATGATCAGCAAGATCGAAAAGGCGAAGCGGTATGCCGAGCAGCGCGACAGAATACGTTTTGTGTCGTTTCATGTAACGTTTGACGGAGATAATAACCCTCATACGGTGACTTATTCCCAGGGGCAGTGGGGGTGCGACTGTAGCTTCTTCCAGTCGCGTGGGGTGTGCAGCCATACCATGGCACTCGAACGGATTCTCGCGGGAATGCTCCCCGAATCCATGAACGTAGATTCTTAGCCTGACCCTTCAAGAGAGACTTTCTGCCAGAGGTGGCTTGGCGCAAGGCGGGCCACTTTCTTTTTTTGGGGAGCCAGCAGAATTGGGGAATGAGCGAACTCTCTGTGTAAGATCGGTAGGCGATGTCGCAGATTGCCGGTTGTTCAGGAGAGGTTCTTCGGGTAAAATACCCACTCTAGTCGTCTGTAACGCAGAAGGGAACAGATACCGTGACAAGGTCCGATGTGCTGCGCGCCGGTCGCCGCTCAGCGACTCTGTTCGTCGGACTCGTGGTGAGCCTGGTCTTCCTGTACATCGGGTTGAGCGGACTCAAGCTATCAGAGGTCTGGGACGGTATGCGCGGCATTCACCTGGGCTGGCTGGGGGCAGGGGCCGCGGTTTACTTTCTGGCGGTGTGGGGACGCACCTGGCGCTGGCACTATCTGCTGCGCTCGATCAAAGGCATTGGCCTGCGCCGCCTGTTTCCTATCGTCGTCATTGGATACATGGGCAACAATGTCTACCCCTTTCGGGCCGGAGAGGTAATCCGCGCCTATGTGCTGAGGCGCGACGAACAGGTGAGCATGTCGTCCAGCCTGGCGACGATTGTGGTCGAGCGCATCTTCGACGGCCTGGTGATGCTCATCTTCGTGTTTGTGGCGCTTCCCTTTGCCGATTTTCAGGAGTCCTGGCTGCGCAACGTGGTCTTCTTCTCGACTCTGCTGTTTTGGGGAGCTTTTCTGGGTTTTCTGTGGGTGGCGCTGCGTCCGCAGACCATGCGCCGACTCTATAGCGCAGTCTTCGATCGGCTGCTGCCCGCCAGCCTGAGCGCTCGCTTCAAAGGGCTGGCGGATCATTTCCTGCTTGGCCTGGACAACCTGCGTCGCCCGCGCGATCTGCTCATGACGCTGGTATCTTCTGTCTTCATCTGGCTTACCGAAACGACAAAATACTGGTTGGTCATGCACGCCTTCGACTTCGAGGTGAGCTTCTTTGTGCTGATGGTCATGACCGCTGTCGTCAATCTGGCGACGACTCTGCCCTCGTCACCTGGCTACGTGGGGACATTCGACACGCCCGGTATCAAGACACTGACCGCCTACGGCGTCAAGGAGACGACGGCGGCGTCGTACACGCTGGTACTTCACGCAGCTTTGTGGCTGCCAATCACCATGCTGGGCTTCTATTTCCTGTATCGTAAGGGGCTGAGCTGGCGAGATTTCGCCCGCGCCCAACAGGCGGTGGGAGAAGGGGATGCGCCGGATCAGGCGGTCGCACTGGAAAGAGAGGGTGTGGCCTGATGCAGCGGGTGGCAATCATTGGGGCCGGGGCCACCGGGCTGGCTGCTGCTTACGATCTGGCGCGGCAGGGCATCGGTGTTGACCTGTACGAGGCTGGATCAGAGGTGGGCGGTCTGGCGGCTGGCTTCAAGGATGAGCGTTGGGACTGGACGCTGGAGAAGTTCTATCACCACTGGTTCGCCAGTGACGAGGCAATCCTGGGCCTGATCACCGAGCTGGGAGCGCAGGATCGGGTGCTGTTTCCTCGCCCGACCACTTCTCTGTGGCTGAACGGCAAAGTCTATCCGATGGATCGCCCCAACATCGTTGTGGCCAATCTCCGCCTGCCGCTTTCCTGGCCTGCCAAGGTACGCTACGGCGTGACCGGTCTATACCTGCGCCTGACGCGGAACTGGCGACCGCTGGAACGCATCACGGCTGAGCGCTGGCTGCGGCGGGCCATGGGACGCGAAGCCTATGAAACCCTCTGGCGTTCCTTGTTGATCGGCAAGTTCGGAACCTATTATGATCAGGTCAACATGGCCTGGATGTGGGCGCGCATCTACAAGCGTACGCCGCGGCTGGGCACCTTTGTTGGGGGATTTCAGGCATTTCTGGAATTGCTCGCGGAGCATG
>DAOTZZ010000248.1:0-13995 GCA_034433965.1 Anaerolineae bacterium | reverse complement strand
CCGGTTCCATCTCGAACCCGGCAGTTAAGCCCACCCGCGCCGATGGTACTGGGGGGGCAGCCCCCTGGGAGAGTAGGTCGTCGCCAATCCCCTGGCCTGATGTTTTTTTAACTCCGGTTTTGCAATCCTATCCCGTGATTCTCCAACAGACATCAGGACAATGATTTGCGCCTCCTCTTGATTGTTGGCTGCCCTGTGTGTCCGCTCTGACTATCCTCTGATTTTTTTCCGACATCTGTTTTCAAAATCACCAGTCGTGTGTTATCTTTGTTCAAGATCGCTTGAACAAGCTCTTGCCCTGGTTTGACATGGCACAGGCTTTATGCTAATCTCTGAAGCGTTTGTTCTAATCAGAACAATTAGCACTGAGCCAACCGCATAATACGGAGAATCTTACTGTGCCATCAGACTTCGCTCCGATTGTTTCCTTGCTGGTCTTGGCCGTTGTGGTCAGTGTGCTCATTGCGTTCATCTCGCGTTTGTTCGGCCCTTATCGTCCTACCGCCCGGAAACTGGCCCCCTACGAAAGCGGTATGCGGCCCTACGGAGAGGCTATCCGGCGTATACCGGTCAAGTTCTACCGGGTGGCTGTGCTCTTCATCTTGTTCGATATTGAAGTGATCTTCTTCCTGCCCTGGGCGGTGGTCTTCCGCGATTATGGTCTCTATGGCCTGACCATCATGGGAGCATTCTTCTTCATTCTGGCGGTCGGTTTTGTCTATGAGTGGAAGGTTGGAGGGCTGGAATGGGATTAACGTCCAAGCTTGGTGATCTGGGTATCGTAACGGTCAGGCTGGAAGATGCTGTGAACTGGGCGCGTACTCGTGCTATGTGGCCGATGCTCTTTGGTCTGGCGTGCTGCGCCATCGAAATGATGAGCACCCAGGCTTCAGTCTACGACCTCTCGCGCTTCGGCATGGAATTGATGCGCCCCAGCCCCCGGCAGAGTGACTTGATGATCGTGGCTGGACGGGTCACGCGCAAGATGGCCCCTGTCTTGCGTCAGTTGTATGACCAGATGCCCGAACCCAAATGGGTGATCAGCATGGGTGATTGCGCATCGTGTGGCGGAATCTTCAACAACTATGCCATTGTCCAGGGGGTAGATGAGATCGTGCCTGTTGATGTCTATGTGGCCGGTTGTCCGCCTCGCCCCGAACAGTTGATTCATGGCATCATCACCCTGCACGAGCGCATCAAGCAAGAGCGCATTACTGACTGGGCATGAGTTGTACTCAGACCAGGCTGTGAGGCAAAAGAGGATGACTGCGATGCTCGATCCGGTTGAGGCGATCACCAACGCGTTTCCCAATGCTATCCAGGATGTCCTGGAGTTTCGTGGCGAGATCACCCTGGTTGTTGATAGCGACTACGTTGTGAGCGTCTGTCGCTTCTGCCGCGATACCAAGGGGCTGGAATACAATTTCCTGTCCGATGTATCAGGTGTGGACTACTACCCGCAGGAGCCTCGCTTCGCGGTGTCCTATCATCTGTATTCGATGGTGCACAACCGCTCGCTGAGGCTCAAGGTGTACCTGCCTGGCGACAATCCGGTGGTGTCCAGTGTCACTTCGGTCTACCCGGCAGCGAACTGGTCGGAACGCGAGGTCTACGATCTGTTCGGGGTATACTTCACCGACCATCCGGACCTGCGCCGGATCCTGATGCCAGAAGGATGGGATGGGCACCCGCTGCGCAAAGACTATCCGTTGGGATACGAGACGGTACAGTTTTCGTTCAACTTCGATGAGATTGACAGGCACAAGCCCTACGCGCGAGAGTAGGCTTGAAGGCGGTCACGTGGAGTAGCGGGAATGACCGGATTACAGGATAGCGTTTGGGAAGGGGATATCCAGCAGCTCAAAGGGCTGGTGTCGGAGCGCGCACTGAGCGGCGAGACCATGGTGCTCAACATGGGGCCGCAACATCCGAGCACGCATGGTGTGCTACGCCTGATGCTGGAACTCGATGGCGAGGAAATCGTGAGTTGTGTGCCCGACATCGGTTACCTGCACACGGGCATTGAGAAGTCCATGGAGTCCAAGCGGTACGAGCAGGCCATCACCATGACCGACCGCATGGATTACCTCAATCCCATGGGCAATAACCTGGTCTATTGCCTGGCCATCGAGAAACTGTGCGACCTGGATGTGCCTCCGCGGGCGCAGTACCTGCGCGTCTTGCTGGCGGAACTGACGCGCATCAACAGTCACCTTGTCTGGCTGGGCACGCATGCGCTGGACATCGGGGCCATGAGCGTCTTCCTGTACTGCTTCCGGGAGCGCGAGAAGATCCTCGATATCTTCGAGATGGTCTCCGGGCAGCGCATGATGAGCACGTACTTCCGACCGGGCGGCCTATGGCGCGATGTGCCAGAAGAATTCGAGCCGGCAGTACGCGATTTTATTGACTACTTTCCGGCGCGCATTGATGACTACGAACGTCTGTTGACCAACAACCCCTTGTGGCTGGACCGTACGCAGGGCATAGGCTTCCTGTCGGCTGATGACGCCATCCGCCTTGGTTGCACCGGGCCGGTGTTGCGCGGTTCGGGAGTCAACTGGGACATCCGCAAGGCAATCCCCTATAGCAGCTACGATCATTTCGAGTTCGATGTGCCGCTAGGCACGCACGGTGACATTTACGACCGCTACCTGGTGCGCATGGAGGAGATGCGTCAGAGCCTGCGCATCGTCAAACAGGCGCTGGATAACCTGCCGGGTGGCCCCGTGCGCTCCAATAATCGCAAGTACGTCCCGCCGCCGCGCTCCGAGCTGGGGACCAGCATGGAGGCAGTCATTCATCACTTCAAGTTGTGGACGGAAGGTTTCCGACCTCCTAAAGGCGAGGTGTATGTACGGGTCGAGAGCCCGCGCGGTGAACTGGGTTGCTATCTGGTCAGCGACGGCAGCCCGCGCCCCTGGCGGGTGCACTTCCGCACGCCGAGCTTCATTCATTTGAGCGCTCTGCCGCATATGGCCAAGGGTTACCTGATCGCCGACCTGGTGGGGATCATCGGGACGATTGATATTGTGTTAGGCGATGCCGATCGCTAAGCGTTGGCGACGAGCAACGCGTATGCTACCGCAGGAGTAGGGTCGTGCTGGCTGAAAAACATGCGGACCGGATCGCGAAAATCTTCGCCAAGTATCCGGACAAACGGTCTGGCGTGATGGCTCTGCTGTACCTGGCTCAGGAAGAATATGGCTGGGTAACGCCGGAGGCTTTGGAAGAAGTAGCCGCGCTGTGCGACATTGATCCCACACAGGTGCAGTCCATCGCCGGCTTCTACACTATGTATTCGGAGAAGCCGAAGGGAAAATACTGGTTGCAGGTGTGTACCGATCTACCCTGTGCCTTGCGTGGCGCGGACGAGTTCTACCGCCAACTCTGCGAGTATCTGGGTTTGAGCGAGGAAGGCGGCACGACAGAAGATGGCCTGTTCACCGTGGAACCCGTGATGTGCCTGGCTGCGTGCGACAAAGCGCCTATGCTTCAGTGCAATTTCCACTATCATGAAAACCTGGATATGGAAAAAATGAAGGCGCTGATCGAGCAATGGCGCGCCGAAGCAAGCCGCAGCGACGGAGATCGTGGGTAGATGTCCGACGCGCAAGTCAGCGAGTATGAGCTGGTGACGTTAACGGCCAGCGATTATGAGAGCGTACGCGCTCTGTGGGAGACTGCCGGCCTGTCTATTCGGCCCAACGGTCGTGATAGCGCCGATCAGTTTGCCCGGCAACTTGCTGGCGGAACACAGACCGTGCTCGGCGCGCGTACAGGTGACCGGCTGGTGGGCGTTGTTGTCGTGACTCATGATGGGCGCAAAGGGTGGATTAACCGCCTGGCCGTCCATCCAGACTTTCGCCGAAGAGGAATTGGGCAGGCTCTCATCTCCGAGGCCGAGCGCGTGCTGCGCGCGCAGGGGATGCAGATCATCGGTGTGTTGATCGAAGACTGGAACACGGCCAGCCTGGCTCTGTTCGAAAAAGTCGGTTATACGCGACATACCGATATTTTCTACCTTACCAAGCGCGATACACCTGATGTCTAGATCGTTGGGGGCACCTTTCCATAGCAAGAAAGAGACGCTCAGTGCCTGGCCGGTGATCTTGAGCGGATTGCTGCTCAGCACACTGGCGGTGATCCGTGCGCCGTGGCCCACCGATCCCGCGTTGTCGGCAGTTGTCACGGTGGCGCACTATGAACGATTGACCGGGCGACTGGGGCCGCTACATCCGGATACGATGTGGTATGCCAGGCGAGCGGCGGATGCCCTGGCGCTCCTGGCTGTGGGCGGAGGGTACCTGGCCGCTGTGCTGGCCTGGATGGCTCACATTCGATGGGCGGAGAGCGTTCTGCTGGCGATAGGTATATTCGGGGTTGGCTACAGCGCGACCCTGGGCCTGTATGTGGGGCCAATTCTGGCCTGCTGCGGCTTCTTGCTGATTACCGTCGCGAGTGGCCTGCAGTGGGCGATGCAAGTCTGAGAGGGCGGAGGGCGGATTTGACCCGTGATCGGGCGCGCCCTTGCTGCGCAGAGACGGGGTTGGGAGGATTATGGCACACATCCTGCTGCGTAATCGCGAGATTGTGGACATCTGGCAGTTCGATACCTATGTGGCGCACGGCGGCTATGAGGGGTTGCGGAAAGCCATCACGGAGCATACCCCCGCCGAGGTGATCCAGATTGTCATGGACTCCAATCTGCGCGGGCGTGGAGGGGCTGGTTTCCCTACCGGTCGTAAATGGTCATTCATCCCCAAAGACGCCCCGATCAAGTACGTGGTGGTCAACGCGGATGAAAGCGAACCGGGCACGTTCAAAGATCGCGAGCTGCTGGAAAAGAACCCTCATCAGGTGATCGAAGGAGCGATGATCGCTGCTTACGCCATCCAGGCTACGGCGGTCTATGTCTATTGCCGGGGGGAGTTCTGGGACCTGGCTCACGCGCTGGAGGAGCGTATCGAAGAAGCGCGTCGGGCTAACCTGCTGGGCGAGAATATCCTTGGCTCCGGTTGGAGCTGCAACATGTACGTTCATCTGGGCGCGGGGGCGTACATTTGCGGCGAAGAGAGCGCATTGCTCAACAGCCTGCAGGGATTGTTGGGGCAGCCGCGCGTGCGCCCGCCTTTTCCGGCACAGATGGGCGGTGGTCTCTATTACCAGCCGACCGTAGTCAACAACGTAGAAACGCTGGCCAACGTCCCCTGGATCATCCTGAACGGGGCTGCAGCATACAAGGAAATCGGCACGCCTGAGAGTCCGGGGCCGAAGATCTTCTGCGTGAGCGGGCACGTCGAGAGACCCGGTAACTACGAATTGCCGCTTGGTTTGACATTCCGCGAGTTGATCTTCGAGCACGCGGGCGGCATCCCCAACGGCAAGCGGCTGAAGGGAATTTTGCCCTCCGGAGCCAGCGGACCGGTGTTGCGGGCGACCGATGAGGTGCTCGACGCGCCGCTAACGTATGAGAGCGTGGCCGCGCTGGGTAGCACCCTGGGATCGGCTTCGTTCATTCTGATGGACGAAGACACAGACATGGTGTGGGCAGCGGCCAAGATGATTCACTTCTTCAAGCACGAAAGCTGCGGCAAGTGTACCCCGTGCCGTGAAGGCACCTACTGGCTGGAGCGCATCTACGAGCGATTGCTAGACGGCAGAGGTACACCGCGCGATCTGGAACTACTGGAAAGCGTTCCCCGGCAGATTCAGGGGTTGACGCTCTGTGCGCTGGGAGATTTTGCCTGCAATCCTGTGCTGAGCACGCTGCACAATTTCCGTGAGGAGTACGAGCGCTACGTGGGGCTGGCGGAAGCTGTTCCCCAGCAGGCGATCGCTGGCGCGTGATATGGGTGTGAGCGCGAATAGCACGGTTACAAATGGGCAGATGATAACGCCGGAGATAGCCCTGCTCAGCCATCTGATCGAGCGCAATCCGGCGCAGCCTGTGTACTACGTGCTGCGTGGTGAGGAATGGCTGGCCTGCGGCCATCCTGACAAAGCCAGGCCTGATTTCCTGGCCGCCAGAGACCGCGCGGCAGAGTTGTTCGTGCAGGCGGAATGGGGATACATCTTGCAGGCGTATGTGGATCGGGCCGAGGCCGGTTTGCTTGAATGCCGGTGAAGTGGCCTGGCAGGCAGACAGGTACAGGCAACGGCTCTGACTTCTTGAGGAGCACTATGGCTGACACCGTTACGATATTGATTGATGGTCAGGAGTACCAGGTTCCCGCGGGCATGAACCTGGTGGACGCGGCCAAGATGCACGGTATCACCATCCCGGTGTTCTGCTATCATCCCAAGATGGCACCGGTGGGTATGTGCCGTATGTGCATGGTCGAACTGGGCAACGTGGTGATCAACCGCGAGACCGGCCAACCGGAGCGGGACGAGCAGGGGAATCCCATGGTGCGCTGGATGCCGAAGCTGCAGACGGCCTGCACCCAAACGGTCAGCGCTGGGTTGGCTGTGCGCACCACCACCGAGGCGGTGCGCGAAGCCCGCGATAGCATCATCGAATTCCTGCTCACCAGCCATCCACTCGATTGCCCCATCTGCGACAAGGGGGGCGAATGCCCCTTGCAGAATCTGACGATGGTCTACGGGCCGGGCGAGTCGCGTTTCATCTATGATGACAAGCTGCACCTCGACAAGCATGTGCCGCTTGGCGAACTGATCTATCTGGATCGGGAACGCTGTATACAGTGCGCCCGTTGCACGCGCTTCTGTGCGGAGGTCGTGGGCGACGATGTGCTGGCGTTTCATGAACGCGGCAGACGCCTGCAGATCGTGACGATCAGCGATCCGCCGTTCAATACCAAGTTCAGCGGTAACACGACCGACATCTGCCCTGTGGGAGCGCTGACTACCGCCGATTTTCGCTTTGGCGCGCGGCCCTGGGAACTGGACGAAGTGCCCAGCATATGCCCGCATTGTCCGGTGGGATGCAACATCAGCGCCAGCACGCGCCAGGATCGCGACTTCGGTGGCATGAAGATTATCAAGCGTATCATGCCACGCCAGAACGAGGCGGTTAACGAAATCTGGATTTGCGACAAGGGACGCTTTGGACATCATCACAGCCGCGCTGAGGAGCGACTGACTGCGCCCATGATTTGCCGCGACGGAGCATGGGTGACAGTAGAGTGGGATACTGCCTATGCCGAGATCGCAGCGCGGTTGGCGCAGCATGGCGTGAAGACGGGCTTTCTGGCTGGTCCCAGTCTGAGCAACGAAGACCTGTGGGAACTGCGCAAGCTGGCCCGCCTGACGCACAGCGACTGTGCGCTGGGCGTATGGCCGGCGACCATGACTGGCTGGGAGCAGATCACTCAGGTTGGAGTGGGAGTGGGCACGCGCCTGCGCGACCTGGGAAAGGGCAGCGCTATCCTGGTCATCGCCTCCGACCTGGAGGAGGAAGCGCCTATCTGGTGGTTGCAGGTCAAGCAGGCCGCCGATCGGGGCGCGAAGGTGGTGGTAGCGAACGGGCGGCCCACTAAACTGGATCGCTATGCGACGACTGTGTTGCACTACGGATACGGGGAAGCGGTGGGTGTGCTCAATGGCTTCTCCGCCATCGCGCGCCGTAACAACATGGTGGACGAGTCGTTTGTCGCTGCGCGTGCCGAAGGGTACCACGAACTGGAAGCCGCGCTGAAAGGCGTCCGGGTGCCGAAACAGGTGACTGAGGCTGCCGAAAGCCTGCTGGGAGCTGAGAATCTGGTCATCTTCGTGGGTGGAGAAGGGGTCACGCTGGCGCAGCACGCCGACTTGATGCAGGCTGCAGCGAATCTTCTCATCCTCACTGGCCATGTCGGGCGTCCGAACAATGGGCTGATTCCTGTGTGGCCGGGCGCGAACATGCAGGGTGCGCTGGACATGGGGTTCACGCCAGAGGCGACCGAGGCCATGATCGCCGCGCGACCGGAGATGTGGGTGATCGCCGAAGCCGACCCGGTGGCGGAAGACGGGCGTATGGCTGCGCTCCTGGCAGAGGCGCAGTTTGTGGTGCTGGCAACGCAGTTCATGACCCCCACGGCGGAGCAGGCAGACGTCGTGCTTCCGGTTCAGAGCTTCGCCGAGCGCGAGGGCACCTTCACCAATGGCATGCGCCGGGTGCAACGCTTCTACATGGCGCAGTCTCCGCTTGAAGGCACGTTGCCGGGGTGGAAGGTCTTCGCACATGTCAGCGCGCGCATGCGAGGCGGGCCTAAGCCGCGCATCGCGCCCAGCCTGGTCATGCGCGATGTCACGCAGCATGTATTGCGCTACGCAGAGATGAGCTATCCGCGCCTGGCGCAGGTCGAGCAGCAGTTCCCACTGGTTGGCGGAGATGACCTGTATTACGGCGGCACGGCGTATAGCAATCGCGGCGGACTGGGTTTGCAGTGGGCGACCAATGCAGAGAAGGGGCAGTACAAACTGACGCTGCGACCGGTTGACACCTCGCGGTCCAAACGCGATGGCCTGGTGGCTGTGCCAATTCGCCTGCTCTACAACCGCGAGCCGCTGTTCGTGCCCAGCACGTTGATGCACAGGCGCATCCCTGAACCTTATGTGCAACTGAACGACGAAGACGCTCAGAAATTGGGTGTTGCTGACGGGGAACAGGTTGTGCTGAAGGCGGACGGTGTGGAATTGATTGCCAGGGCGCGGGTAGATGAGAAAGCGCCAGCAGGGGTGGTGCTGGTACCGCGTCGGCTGGCGCCAACGCCGGTGCCGGAAGCGCTGGCGGCATGCGCTGTGCAAAAGAGGGAGGGATAGGTCTGGTATGTTTGGCCCAGGGGAATCCAGCATTGTTGTGGAATGTGCCAGCAACAGCACCTGCACGGTGATCCACTCCATCCTGACCAGCCTGATCCTGTTTGTGGTGCTGCTTACCGGTTTCGCCTACACCACGGTGCTTGAACGCCGTTTCCTGGCCTTCTTGCAGGCGCGTGTAGGCCCGAACCGGGCTGGCCCCTATGGATTGCTACAGCCAGTAGCGGATGGCATCAAGCTGATTTTCAAAGAGGACATCACCCCGGCGCACGCCCAGAAAGTGGTGTTCTGGATCGCACCGATGGTCAAGGTGGTGCCTGCGCTGATCGTGCTCGCCGTCGTGCCGTTTGGTCCCAAGATCGCAGTGCCCTGGTTCGATGGCAAGTGGTATCGCCTGTCGCAGGGACTGGTGGATGTCAACGTGGGCGTGTTGTGGTTGATGGGCATCACCAGCATTGGCATCTACGGCATTGTGCTGGCTGGCTGGTCCAGCAACAACAAGTATGCCATGCTGGGCGGCCTGCGCTCGTCGGCGCAGATGGTCAGCTATGAGCTGAGCATGGGGCTGGCGATGGTTGTGCCGGTGATGCTGGCGGGTTCGATGAGCATCGGCGACATCATCGAGGCGCAAAACGAGACGCCCATCCTGAGCTGGTTCGTGTTCCGCAATCCGGTGGCAGCGGCGATTATGGCGGTGGCCTTGCTGGCCGAAGTGAACCGTGCTCCGTTCGATATGCCCGAAGCCGAACAGGAATTGACCGCCGGATATCATTCCGAATACAGCGGCATGAAATTCGCCATGTTCTATCTGGCGGAATACATCGGCATGATCGCGGTCAGCGCCATTGGCGCGGCGCTGTACTTCGGAGGCTATCATTTCTTCCTGGTGGATAAGGCCCCCTTGCTCGGCCCGGTGGTCTTCGGGCTGAAGGTGGTTGTACTGCTGATCGTCATGATCTGGGTGCGCGGTACGCTCCCGCGCATTCGTTACGACCGACTGATGGCCTTTGGCTGGAAGGTGATGCTGCCCCTGGCGCTGGTTGCTGTGGCATGGACAGCGGTGGCGGTTATCCTGGAGGAAAGCTACGGCAGCCAGGTGACAGTGATCATGTCCGTGGTCGCCTGGGTGTTGTTCCTGGCAGGCGCGGCCTACTGGCTGGAGCGCGTGGGGCGTAAGCCGGAGCCGGTCGGTGCAAAGCGTGTCGAGGTGGTCTCTCTGTCTGGCGATGCGGGCATGGGCTTGCTGACGATGCACGCCGTAGACAAGATGCTCGGCGTACCGGTAGCGCTTTCGCGGACTGTGTCGAGCAAAGAAGGCGGACGCAATCCAGGTACGGGTTCCGGTGAGGGCAAGCGGCACGAGTAAGTATGGCCAGAGTGAGCGAAGGAGTATTGGATGAATCTGATACGCGGGTTTGCTACGACATTCAAGCATATTCTGGAAGGGCCGGTCACGATCCAGTATCCGGAGCAGGAACGTCCCTTGCGCGAGCGTTATAAGGGGCGTCATGCGCTCAAACGCTACGATAACGGCCTGGAGAAGTGTATTGGCTGCTCACTGTGTGCGGCAGCCTGCCCGGCGGATGCGATCTGGGTGGAAGCGGCAGAGAACACCGACGAGGAGCGTTATAGCCCTGGTGAGCGCTACGCCAAGACCTATGAAATCAACATGCTGCGCTGCATCTTCTGCGGATACTGTGAAGATGCCTGTCCTACCGAGGCTATCGTGCTGGAGCATGAGTATCGGTTGAGCTTTACCGACCGGCGTGATGCGATCTACACCAAGGAGATGTTGCTCGATCCGCTGCCACCGGGCGTCCCTGGGACACCTCAAAAGACTGAACCGGGGAAATTCACACGGGCGATTCCCATCATGGAGGATCCCAAATAAGGTGGCGGGGAAAGTCGTGCGTTTGGTTATGCACCTGTCTTGCGCTACACTGCGCTTCACCGGGATTGGGCTGAGCACTGCGCGCTTTGATCGCGCGAATCAGGACGGCGGCCTATGGAACTGACTCTGTTTCTCATCGTGGGGGCCCTTGCCATTGTGGCAGCGGCGATGATGCTTATCAGCGAGAACGCGATCTATAGCGCATTGTTCTTGATCTTGAACTTCGCCTGCATTGCGTTCTTGTTCCTGATGCTGCACGCGCCTTTCCTGGCCATGGTGCAGATCACAGTCTATGCTGGCGCGATCATGGTGCTGTTCCTATTCGTGATCATGCTGCTCGGTGCGGAGCGTGTGGTGCCAGGCTTTCAGCCACGCTTCCGTTGGTTCACACCAGCGGTAGTGGCGCTGGCGCTGGTTTTCTTGCTGATCGCCAGCATTGCTGTGATCAACGGCAACGTCGACACGGCTGAACCGCGCAAAGCACAGCCCTACGTCCGTGTTGTGCACGTGCTGGATGGGGCGGGGGCGCTCGACTTCTATCTGGACGACCAACAGGTGGCGCAGGGCCTGGCATTTGGGCAGGCGTCGGAGTACCTGCAATGGCGCGAAGGCGAGTATCAGTTGAAGGCTGTGGAGGCCGGACAGGACCCGCAGGGAGCGCCACTTCTGCTTGAGGAGGTGGTCGCGCTGGAGCTGGGAAAGTCCTACTCGCTGACAGCGGTTGGTCGCCTGGGCGAAGCCGCTCCGCAGTTGGTGGCGGCGGCGCACACGCTCGATTACACCAACCAGAAAGACGGTCTGCGCGCTGTGGTAGTGAACGCCCTGCCCGATCGCCTGCGGGTTGACCTGCGCGATATGGACGCCAACGAGACGCTGGTCGCAGGGTTGCGGTATGGTGAAGCACGCGAGTTCCAACTATCCAAAGGGGTGCGCAGCCTGGCCCTGTATCCAACTGGCAGTCAGCGCACGCCAATTGCTGAATTGCCGGAGCAGGAACTAGAGGCGAATACGCTGGTGTTGTGGGTATTCGCCGAGCAGCGACAGCCGGACAATTCGTTCAGAGACGTGATTGTCAACCTGCGCGCGGATGCGACGACTACCTTCGGCAGTCCCACCCATATTGGCCGTCTCCTGCTCTCCGATTATGTATTGCCTTTCCAGCTGGTGGGGTTGCTCCTGTTGGTAGCAATGATTGGGGCCATCGTATTGACGCACGAGGCGCTGGGGCCGCGTCCGCGGTTGGTACGCCGGCTGGCCAACCCGCCGGCAGTGGTCAGTCAGACCGCGCCGACTGAACCCTCGAAATAGGGCGGAGCAGACTGAGGGGGAACACACATGGGATCATCGGGCGTTAGTATCGAACTATATGTCTTGCTGAGCGCAGTGCTCTTTGTCATGGGCACGATGGGCGTTCTGCTGCGCCGTAACGCCATCCTTGTCTTCATGTCCGTGGAATTGATGCTGAACGCGGCCAATCTGGCTCTGGTGGCATTTGCGCGTCAGTGGGCCGGCGGCGACGGGCACCTGATGGTCTTCTTCGTGATGACGGTGGCCGCGGCTGAAGTGGCCGTGGGCCTGGCGCTGATCATGGCCATTTTCCGCACCAAGAAGAGCATAGACATTGACAACCTGCACATGTTCAAGGAATAGGCGGTTGGGACTACCTGGCTCAGCCTGGCGCATGACCCAAAGGAACGGCCATGGAAAACTTCTTTGACCTTGTACCGCTTGTTGTCCTGATCCCCCTGGCAGGGATGTTGATTAACCTGTTCGCCGGTAAGCACCTGGGCGAACGGGGAGTAGGGATTGTCGGGGCGGGGGCCAGCGCGCTGACGTTCTTTGTGGCGGTGCTGCTGTGGATTGCGCAGGTCAACACGGGCTACAAAGCGGCAGTGGTGGACATGCCCTTGCTCGCGGACTGGATCACGATCCCGTCGGCCAACGTCACCATCCCCTGGGCGTTCCGGGTGGATACGCTCAGCGTGACGATGATGCTGGTTGTGACGGGCGTGGGCACGCTGATCCACATCTATGCCATCGGTTACATGCATGGAGACGAGCGTTTCCCACGCTTCTTCGTCTACATGAACATGTTCCTGCTGTTCATGCTCATCCTGGTCACCGGCAACAACTTCTTGATGATGTTTGTCGGTTGGGAAGGCGTGGGCCTGTGTTCGTTCCTGCTGATCGGCTTCTGGTTCGACAAGCCCAAGGGCGTGGGCTGGCGCAACAGCGACGCCGCGCGCAAGGCGTTCATCGTCAACCGGGTGGGTGACTTCGGGCTGGTGCTGGGCGTGTTGCTCACTTTCTGGACGTTCGGCACACTCGATTTCTATCATCCTGGCGAGGCTCCCATTGTTCATCACGCTGAAGCAGCCGAAGAGCCGCGCCTTTTCGTGCCCCCTGTGCAGGAGGAAGAGGCGCATCAGCCGGAAGGGCCGCTGGGGGTGTTCAACCAGGCGGAAGTCTGGCTGAAGGAAGGTGGGCACAAGGTTGACTTCGGCATGGTGTCGCTGAGCTTCGAGACGACACTGACCCTCATCACCCTGTTGTTCCTGTTGGGAGCTACCGGCAAGAGTGCGCAAATCCCGTTATTCGTGTGGTTACCGGACGCCATGGCTGGCCCCACGCCTGTCAGCGCCCTCATTCACGCCGCGACGATGGTCACCGCGGGCGTGTATATGATGGTGCGGGCGAATGTGTTCTACCATGCGGCGGAGTTCACGTCGTTCGTCGTGGCAGTGATAGGGGCAACAACGGCCCTGGTGGCGGGATTCATCGCCGTTGGTCAGTGGGACATCAAGCGCGTACTGGCCTATAGCACGGTCAGTCAACTCGGTTTCATGGTGGCGGCGGTGGGCGTGGGGGCTTACGCCGCGGCGATGTTCCACCTGGTGACCCATGCCTGCTTCAAGGCCCTATTGTTTCTTGGCTCCGGTTCGGTGATTCACGGGATGGAGCATGGTCACCATCATGTCACGCACGGGCACCCCAGTCACCTGGATGATGACTTTGACCCGCAGGATATGCGCTTCATGGGTGGCCTCAAGGAGCGGATGCCCGTCACCTACTGGACGTATCTCTTCGGAACGCTGGCACTGGCAGGTATCATCCCGTTTGCAGGCTTCTGGTCGAAGGATGAAATCCTGCTGGACTCGCTCAAGGCGGGCGTAGACAAAAGCTTGCTGGGCGGCTATGTCGCCTTTGTGCTGTTGCTGACGGCGGCGGCTTTTACCGCCTTCTATATGTGGCGGCAGGTCAGCCTGATCTTCCTGGGCAAGCCGCGCCATGCTGCGGCGGCCCATGCGGAAGAGTCGGCGCGGGTGATGACCGTACCGCTG
>DAOTZZ010000247.1:0-9862 GCA_034433965.1 Anaerolineae bacterium | reverse complement strand
GGACGTGACGGCGGCCATCACTGGCGACGGCACCTACAGCTTCGGTCTGGCGAATACGTCCACCAACAGCGTCTACTACAACAGCAAGGAAGCGGCGGACAACCGACCCGAACTGGTCATCGAGGTGAACACGGGCGCGCCCGCTCCCATGATGCAGTTCAGTGCGCCGACGGCCACGCCAGCGCTGAATTCGTCCGCGATCCGTTTTGGGGGCGAAAGCCTGAGCGTTGTATCTACGCCGACGCCGCTGGTCGAGCCGACGGCAGCACCGACAATCGCTCCGACGAGCGAACCCGTGCTGCTGATCAGCACCACCACCATCCTGGCGAGCGACGATCCGGCCTGGCGAGGTACGGGAGGCTGGGCCTTCGATCTGGGTAGCGGGCGCTGGACGTTCGACGCGGCGCGCGGTCACGATGGGGCGCTGGAGTACGGCGCGTACCTGGCGCTGGGAGTAGACCTGCTGCCGCAATTGCAGTTCGAGCAGTGGGGCGCTTCCGCGCCGGACAGCGCGCTGCTGACCGAGATCAGCCTGGATGGTGGTTTGTCGTGGGTGACGGTGGATCGCCAGGCCGGTTTGACTACGGCGGGCGCATTGCGCACGCTCGACCTGGGCGCTTACCGCGGCCAGGTGATCCGGTTGCGCTTCCGCGTCGAGGGCGGGGCGGGGGCACAGATCGCGCTCAGCGGCATGACCCTGGCTTTGCTCTCACCGGCTGCCGCGCCGACGCCTACGCCGTTATCGCCCGCTGCGCCGACGAACACAGCGACGCTGCCACCTACCACTCCGCCGCTGTCATTACTGCTGGTGGAGGCTGAAGACAGCCGCGTGCAGCAGACTGGCGCATGGACGGTTTACGCCAGCACCGCCGCCAGCGGTGGCGCGTATGTCTTCAGTAGCGACAACCCGGACGATGCCCTCACCCTGACCTTCAGCGGGCCGCGCCTGGACGTGATCTACGTCGGGCATCCGGCCCTGGGCGCGCTGGGCATCGCCGTAGACGGGGTATTGCTGGAAACGCGCGACACGGCCACTGCCGATAGTACCTTCGGGCTGGTCGCTTCGCTGACCGGCCTGGACGAGGGCGTACACACGGCCCGCGTCTACGCGGTCACTGGCACGGTGGCCGTGGACGCCTTCGCGGTGACGGCGCTGGTCGAGTCTGTTGTTTCCCTGCCGCCAACGGCGCTACCGACGGAAAATGCGACCTTCACGCCGGAGGTCAGCGCTACCAGTCTCCCGCCAGAGTTGACGCCTACGGCTACGCCGCTGCCGGTTCCCCTGCCCTGGCTGCAATCGTTCGACGCAGCGCCGGGCTGGACGGCAGAGGGCGCGTGGCGTTCCGAGGTCTCCGGCTGGCAGGGAGTGGCATGGTTCGCCGACAGTCGGCTTCGCGCGCAGCGCAGCACGCTCACCGCCGAGACATGGCTCGATCTGCGCTTCGCCATTGCGCCCGTACTGACCTTCTGGGAGCGCGAGCAGCTCAGCAGCAGCGACCGCGTGGCTGTTGACCTGGCCATCCAGGGGGGCGACTGGCTGACTCTGGCCGAGCGGGGCGGCAATGTAAGCGACTGGGCACAGCAGACGGTTGACCTGTCGGCTCTGCGCGGGCAGATCGTGCGGCTGCGCTTCCGCCTGGAGAGCGGCCCGACGCTGGCCGAGGGCGAGCAGACGGTCGGCTGGTGGGTAGACGAGTTGCGCGTGGACGACCTGGGGCTGGTCACGCCGACGCCCTGGTCAACGGCAACGCCGTTGCCCGCACCGCCCACGGCCACCCCTACCGCCGTGCCGCCCACCGCGACTCCTCTCCCCAGCGCGACGCCCGAACCGCCCACAATTACGCCGCAGCCCAGTGCTACGCCTGAGCCGCCGACGGCGACGCCGCCCGACGAGCCAGCGAACGGCGGGTGAGGCGGGAGCGCTTCTTTCACCGCCAGGACGCAGAGAGCGCAGGGAGGAGATTTCCCCTCTGCGCTTTTAGTATCCCGGTAATTTCCTGGCCCGGCAAAGCTCTGCTGAGGTCTCGGTCTTCGGCGGATGTGTTCACGAATAGCCGGCGCTGGCCCTGTGATCCCATTTTCTATACACCGTAAATTTTCTCACGACAGCGATTTCACCCACAACCCCGCATAATCCGGTTGAAATCTCCGAATCTTCAGCGTTTCTCAATGATTCGCGCCTCTCTGCATTCTTTCTTCTATTATCAAATCGCGAAACCAGTGCTATGCTAGAAATAGGATAATATCTCCATGATGTGCATTCGGTGCCAGATGAATAGCAGTGTTCAGGGGGTGGGATCGGAATCACAACCAGCGTCTGTTCTGAAAAGCGCGTTGGCGTTGCAGCGTCCATCTCATGGTTGGGAGAGATGCTGAATACGCTCCTAAGCGGGTGGCCTGTAGTTTGCTTGCAGTTGTTCGCTCTATAACCATGTCACAGCGCATTGTCGCTTAACTCCCTCTCTCTCCTTACACTGTGCTCCATGGTAGACCGCCCGGTCTGACAACAAGCTGGTTTCTGTCTATCTGGCCTGAAATCGCATAGACGGCGAAGGGTTGTGCAGTTGCATGAGGGCGGGGGTGACTCTTGCGCCCAGGCGACGATGGCGGAGCCAGCGGATAAGTCGCAGTTGGTAAGGGGGACCGACAATGGAACAGACACAGACGGTGAGGTCGGTAGTGGACACCGATCGTCGTCTGTATTTCCTGTGCAAGCGGGTGATGGATGTCGTCCTGGCCTCATTGCTGTTGGTGGTGCTGTCTCCCCTGCTGATCTTGATCGCCGTTCTGATCAAGCTGGACAGCCCCGGCCCGGTTTTCTTCGTGCAGGAGCGCGTGGGGAGCCGCCGACGCTCGGTCGGCGGGCAGGTGGTGTGGGAGATCAGACCTTTCCGCATGATCAAGTTCCGTTCGATGGTCTGCAATGCCGATTCGAAACTGCACGAACAGTACATCCGCGCGTACACGTCGGGCGAGGCCAGCGCGGTGCAGACAGAGGACGGGACGATCTACAAGCTGATCAACGATCCACGGGTGACCCGTGTGGGGCGCGTCTTGCGCCGCGCCAGTCTGGACGAACTGCCGCAGCTATTCAATGTGCTGCGCGGCGAAATGAGCCTGGTTGGGCCGCGCCCGGTGCCAAAGTATGAGTTCGAAAGCTACAAGGACTGGCACAAAGAGCGTCTGGCTGCCACGCCGGGGATCACCGGTTTGTGGCAGGTTTGCGGGCGCTGCGAGAACTCGTTCGATGAGCAGATGATGCTGGACATCACCTACGTCCGGAACCAATCGCTGTGGCTTGACATCGTAATCCTGCTTCGCACCCTGCCTGCGGTGTTGTCCGGTCGAGGTGCTGGATGAATCCGTTCGGTAGTAATCAGGTGATGAGGTGGGGTCATGAGCGAGCAGTTGGGACTTCTTATCGTAGGCTGCGGATACTGGGGAGTGAACTACGTCCGCAACTTCATGGAGATGCCCGATACGCGTGTGGTAGCCATCTGTGACCAGCGTGCCGAGCGTCTGCGCGAGCTGCGACGGCGTTTCCCCGAACCCGCTTTGACGACCGATCTGCAGAAGGCGCTACGGCTGCGGAGTGTTGACGCGGTGGTGGTGTGCACCAATGCCACGTCGCACTTTGAGGTGGCGCGCCAGTGCCTGGAGGCTGGCAAACATGTGCTGGTCGAGAAACCCATGGCCACCTCGACCAGGGAAGCACAACAACTGGTTGACCTGGCCGAAGTCAAGCACGTCACGCTGATGGTAGGCCACATCTTTCTCTACAACAACGCCGTCCGCAAGATCAAGTCGTTCATTGACGAGCGTTCGCTGGGCGAGCTGTACTACCTCTATGCCCGGCGAACCAATCTCGGTCCCATTCGCTGCGATGTCAACGCCTTGTGGGACCTGGCACCGCACGACGTATCCATCTTCAACTACCTGCTCGGTGCGCGGCCTGTCTGGGTGAGCGCGGTGGGCACGCAGGTGCTGCACAATTGCCGTGAGGATGTTGGCTTCATCGTGCTCGGCTATCCCAACAACATCCTGGGGCACGTGCACGTCAGTTGGGCCGACCCGCTCAAAGTGCGCGAAGTGGTCGTCGTGGGCAGTGACAAGCGCATCGTCTTCAACGATCTCGATCCTCTGGAACGGGTGCGCATCTTCGAGAAGGGCATCGCCCCGGCGGTTGATGAGGCGGGGCCGGCCAGCTACAGCGAGCATCAGTTCTCCATCCGCGACGGAGACATCATCAGCCCCAAGATCGAGTTCAACGAGCCGCTCAAGGCGCAGTGTCAGCACTTCGTGGATTGCGTACACCAGGGCTGCCCGCCCCTCAGCGATGGCAGGGAAGGGTTGGAGGTCGTGCAGGTGATGGAGGCGATCGCGCGCTCGGTGTCGTTGCGCGGTGCGCCAGTCGAAATCGGGTGGGATCAGGTGCAGGACAATCTGGCCCGCGTGGGCACGGAGGGTAACTATGAACGCCGAACCGGTGTCAGTACCGTTCGTTGATCTGACGGCTCAGCGTCTGCCGATCGCACACGAGCTTGAAGAAGCGCTGGCCAGAGTGATGCGGTCGAACAGCTACATCCTGGGCGAGGAAGTAGAACTGTTCGAGCAGGAATTTGCCGAGTACTGCGGTGTATCACATGCGGTCGGGGTGGATTCGGGGACGTCGGCCCTGGAACTGATCCTGCGCGCCTACGGCATCGGCCCCGGCGACGAGGTGATCACGGCGGCCAATACCTTTGTGGCGACGACCTTCGCCATCAGCTACACGGGCGCGCGTCCGGTGCTGGTGGACATCGATCCCTGCACCTTCACGGTTGACATCGCGCAGGTGCAGGAGGCGATCACGCCGCGCACACGGGCGATCATGCCAGTGCATCTGTACGGTCAACCCGCCGACATGGATCCCATCATGGCGCTGGCACGGCAGCACAATCTGATCGTCATCGAAGACGCCTGTCAGGCGCACGGCGCTCGGTACAAGGGGCGACGGGTCGGCTCGCTGGGGCACGCTGCGGCGTTCAGCTTCTACCCGGCCAAGAACCTGGGCGCATTCGGCGACGGGGGAATGGTTGTCACCAACGACCCGGACGTTGCCGAAACGATTCGCAAGCTGCGCAACTACGGTCAGAGCGCCAAGTACCATCATGAACTGCTCGGCTACAACCGCCGCCTGGATACGCTGCAGGCCGCCGTGTTGCGGGTGAAACTCAAGTATCTGGACGAGTGGAACGCCGCGCGACGCGCGCATGCCCGGCTCTACCAGCAGTTGCTGGGCGGCAATGGCATCCGACTGCCTGTAGAGGCCAACTATGCCGAGCCGGTATGGCACCTGTACGTCATCCGCACAGTGGCGCGCGACAGGCTGCAGGCTCATCTCAAGGAGCGGCGCATTGGCACGGGCATTCATTATCCGATTCCCATTCACCTGCAGCCCGCCTATCGCGATCTGAACTACGGGGTGGGTGACTTCCCGGTGACCGAGCATTGCGCCGGTGAGTTGCTCTCGTTGCCCATGTATGCCGAGTTGACGCCGGAACAGATCGCGTATGTGGCCGACAGCATCAAGGAGTTTCTCGCCGACTACGCCCGGCTGGAAGCGGTCGGTTGACCGGGGCGAAGGGAGAAGGGACGGAGTCAGTCTATCGTGGAGAGTGTCCCTGACGGTTGCTGGGCTGCTGGCATAAAACCCGCGCGTTGATTTCTCCCCCACGCAGCATGGGGAGGGAGAAGCACCTTTATGGCTCTCCTTCCCCGTGCGGAGGGGAAAGTTACCGGCACAGCGTATAGCTGACTCTTCGAGCAGGATGCGGCGGTGTCTGCAGGTGGGGGCGATGACACCTTCCGGCGTGACAGGTGAGTGTGGAGGTGCGCGCATACTGGACGGCAGCGGGCCGTCGAAAAGGAGTGGGTATGTCCATCGTCACTATAGATCCGCGTAGTGATGCGCGGTGGGAGACGCTGATCCAGCAACACCCCAGCAGCGTCTTTCACTCACCGGCATGGATGCAAGTCCTCAGCGATACCTATGAGTTTGAGATACAGGCTCACGTCGTAGTGGACGACGACGGCGTGCCACAGGCGGGCCTGCCGTTCTGCCGAATATCCGACCTGCGCGGGGAGCGCATTGTGTCGCTGCCGTTCTGCGACTACCTCGATCCGCTGGTGCGGACTGAGGAGCAGTGGAAGCTGCTGCTAGATCGGCTGCTGGCCGAAGGCGTGCCGGTCATCCTGCGTTGCCTGCACAATCCCATCCCGCTGGCCGACGACCGGCTGCAGGAGTTCAAGCGGGCGAAGTGGCATGGCATTGACCTGCGCCCCGATCTGGAGACGCTGTGGATGAGCCTGGATGGGGCGGCGAGACGCGCCATCAAGAAAGCGGAGCAGCACCATCTGCAGATCGTGGTGGCCGAAGACGAAGCCATGATGCGCGCCTTCTTCGAGATGCACTTGCGGGTACGCAAGTACAAGTATCACCTGGTCGCACAGCCCTATCGTTTCTTCCAGAGCATCTGGCATCATTTCATGGAACGACAGCAGGGCATGGTCTTGCTGGCCCTGCACCAGGGTGAGGTGGTGGCGGGGATCGTCTTCCTGCGCTGGCGCGACACGCTGTTCTACAAGTTCAACGCTTCGGTCATAGATACGCTGAGCTGTCGTCCCAACGACCTGTTGGTTTGGGTCGGCATTCAGCACGCGAAGGCGCAGGGCTTGCAACACTTCGACTTCGGGCTGAGCGACTGGGATCAGGCTGGGCTGCTGCAATATAAGCGCAAATTCGCCAGCGAGGAACGAACGATCCACTTTCTGGAATATACTGTTCATAAGAAAGATGTTGCACCGTACGTGCAACAGGCTCGCACACTCCTGCCGCGCCTCACGGACCTCTTCACTGACGCCACCGTGCCGGATCATATCACTGAGCAAGCTGGAGACGCGCTTTACCGCTTTTTCGCCTGAGCGGTGCTGGCGCAGAGTCAGCGATTGTGGGGGAAATCATGGGAGACACGCCACCCGTCTGCGACTATGAAGAGTCAGACTATCGCGATCGCTTTTGGGGCGGCGGCAGCCGCGACTATGAGGATTGCACGGAGCGCATTGCCTTGCGCCGGCTGTTGCCGTCACGGGGGCGGCGAGTAGCTCACCTGGGCGCAGGGTTTGGGCGGATGACCAATGAACTGCAGGGTTACGAACAGGTCATCGTCCTGGACTATTCGCGCACCATGCTGCGCGATGCCCAGGCCCGCCTGGGAAGAGAGGGGCGCTATATCTATGTGGCTGCTGACATCTATCATCTGCCCCTGGCCGACGGAAGCTGTGATGCGGCGGTGATGGAGCGCGTGATTCATCATATGGCCGATGTGTGCGCGGCGCTGCGGCAGATCCGCGCCGTGCTGGCCCCTGGTGCGCTGTTCGTGCTCGAATACGCGAACAAGCGGCACGGTGAAGCGGTGCTGCGCTATCTGTTCAGGCGTCAGACCTGGAATCCGTTCGATCGCGAGCCCGTGTCCTTCGGGCCGCTCTATTTCAACTTCCATCCCGATTACATGGCGCAATGTCTGCGGGAGTGTGGTTTCGCAACGCGGCGCTGTCTGGCTGTGTCGTATTTCCGCCTCAATCTGCTCAAACGCCTGTTGCCTCTGGGAGTGCTGGTGACACTGGATCGGCTGATGCAGCCTACCGGACGCATGGCGCTCTATTCGCCGAGCGTCTACACGCTGAACGTCGCGGTGGGAGAAACACCCCCTGCGGCTCTGGACGGCCCGCTGTTCAAGTGTCCGCAGTGCGGCGCACTCCTGGAGACAGAAGCGGACGAATTGAGTTGCCCCAACGGCGATGGGCGCTGGCCCTGCCGGGATGGCATCTACGATTTCAAAGAGAGCCTGGGGCCGAAGAAGGCGAGACGGCGGCGTAGCGCCCAGGAGAAGACGCGCAGCCTTGCCCAAGCGTCAGCGAATGAACGAACCATGTGAGGTGAGATGCGGTGGAACTCTCAGCATATTTCCAGGTCTTGAGACGGCGCAAACTGGTGATCATCGTGACGCTGGCTGTCGCGCTGGTCGTGGCTTTGTTGATCAGCACCCGGTTGCCGGTAGTGTACCGCGCAACGGCCACGCTGCGGATGTTGACCGCCGTGAGCGGTTCTGCCGACTACTTGCAATACGACGTGCGCTACGCCGAACGCCTGATGAACACGTACGCCAACCTGGCCACCAGCCAGCCTGTGCTGGACGAACTGGCGCGCGCCCTCCAGCTCACCGAGCCGCCCAAGGCGACAGTCACCATGATCACGAATACGGAACTGTTGCAGGTCAGCGTGGAAGATCGCGATCCGGCGCGTGCCCGCGATGCAGCCAACAAGCTCTGCGAGATTTTGATTTCCGAGGCGAAAGCGCGCTACGAGGAATTGCGCAAGGTGAGCCTCGATACGCTGAGCGTGGAACTCTCGCAAAGCCAGGTCGAACTGGAACAGACACGCCAGGATTACGAGGCCGCCCTCGGCGCCGACTTTCCGGACGCCGAGCAGATTCAGGTGCTGCGCGATCTGTTGACGCTCAGGGAAGGGCGCTACACCACTTTGCTGGCTCAATATGAGCGGGTGCGCGCCCTGGTGGAGTTGCAGGCTCCTTCCATTTCCGTGGTCGAGGCTGCCCGCACACCAGAAGCGCCGTCTCAGCCCCAGCGCCCCCTGATCTTGGGGTTGGCTGCCTTGTTGGGTCTGGTAGGTGGGTTGGGGCTGGCCTTCTTGCTGGAAGCGCTCGATACCCGCATCTATTCCAGGACACAACTGGTCTCTTTGAGCGGGTTGCCCATTTTGGGCGAAATCCCGAAATCCGGACGCCGACAGGCCGGTCTGTTCCGCGAACACTCGGTGGAGCAAGAGGCCGTTCACCGGCTGAGCGTGAATCTGTTCCCGCCGGAGTCCATGCGCGAGCGTCGGTCGGTGCGGCAGGTGCTCATGATTACCAGCGCGGCCCCAGGCGACGGCAAGTCCACGCTGACAGCTAATCTCGGTCTGGCGGCGGCTCGGCTGGGCTACAGGACATTGCTCATTGATGCTGATGCACGCAAGCCAGCGCTGCATCGCTTCTTTGGCTTACCCAATGACGATGGCCTTAGCGACCTGCTGGCCGGTGAGATCGGACTGGAACAGGCGGTCTTCGAGACCAAGCAGGCGCGGTTGCATGTGATCCCCAGTGGCCCGTGGACGTCTGACTTCTTTGCTCTCCTGGGGTCGGCAGCCATGGTGGAGTTGCGCGATGCGCTCATGCGGTCTTATGACGTGATCCTGATAGACAGCCCGACCTTCCTGGCCGCTGCCGACGGGGCTGTGCTGGCCTCTGTGGTTGGTGAAGTGTTGCTGCTCTTGAGGTTGGGGCGCGTGCGCCGGGAAACCATCGCGGCGATCCTCGATCAGTTGGCCCACTTGAACGTTCAGCCCGTCGGGCTTGTCCTGAACTGGGCTCCGGACGGCAACGCCTATTTCGATTATCGCCCGGTCACCAGGGCCAGAGCACGCGAAACACGGCGCAGCGAGGCTGGTTCCGCCAGAGGGATGAGTCCTCAGGGCACGGCCTGGTCGGCTTCAGATGCGGTTGGAGAAGAAAGAGCCGATGCATGAGCCAAACGGTGCTGCGCCGCTTAAGGAATGCTGATGCCTGATCTGTCTGTGGTGCTGATCACGCGCAATCAAGCGTGGAACGTCTCCCGCCTGGTCGAGTCTGTGCTCCAGGAGACGGCCAACCTTGCTTCGCGCGAGATCGTGCTGGTGGACTCGGCTTCGCGAGACGGGACGGCTACTGCAGCAACCCGCTATCCGATCCGCGTACTTCGCCTGCACGGTGCTCAGCGACTCACC
>DAOTZZ010000246.1:0-29897 GCA_034433965.1 Anaerolineae bacterium | reverse complement strand
ATCTGCCAGAAAGGTGGGGATATTCCTGCCTATGTCGAGCTGTACGAGCACGATGGGCACTCCGCGCTTGACGACCTGTTGGACTTCGTGCTCGTGAACATCAATCGCCACCAGCACCATGCCATCCACATTTCGGCGCCGGAACAGTTGTAGATAGCGGTGTTCCCCGGTGTGGCGTGGCTGACTGGCGATCAGGAGGTTATACCCCCCTTCTGCGGCGGCATCCTCGACTCCCCGCACAATCTGAAAGAAAAAGGGGTCATTAACCTGGGGGATGACCAGGCCCAGAGTGTCCGTTTGCTGGTTCGCCAGGTTGCGAGCAAAAGGATTGGCCTGATAGTCCAGTTCGCGGATGGCCTGCAAGACTCGCTCGCGGGTTTCAGGGCTGACACGGTCGCGATTGTTAATTACCCGCGACACGGTGCCGATAGACACCCCCGCGCGTTTAGCAACGTCGAAGATGGTGACAGGCATGTGCAACCGTCGCTCAGAAAAACAATCTCATCCGTTAAAGCGTTTTTATTATATCACTCCTTTTTAGGTCTATGCAAGCCTTATTCAGAAGCAAAATACGGGTAAATAGCGAAGTACAATGCTGTAAAAGCGCTTTGACAAACGAGGCTTTCCAGGTTTATACTGGAAAAAAGTATTCGCTACTGCCTGTTTGGGCAGCCTGGCCCTGAAGGAAAGTTTTTGAGCGAGGAGACACCATGAGTAAGAAATTCCTCTTTATCGCAACAGGGTTGTTGCTGGTCATCACCGTCTTTGCCGGCCATCTCTCTGGGGCTAACGCTCAAGAGGGAGAACAGGTCTGGGCGGCGTGGGAGAACAAGGACATCAGCACCCTGGGGGACGACAACACGGGCTCGACCTTCGCCCTCAGCGAAGAAGTGCTCTCGCCCGCCGGTATACCTGCCCTGCAGGTGACGCCAGGTGGTACGTCAGAGGAAACCAAGTTGGCTTTTCCAGTGCTGGGGGCCGACCTGGAGGATTGGGCAGCCTATAGCCAGGTGGTGCTGGAAGTCTATCTACCAGAAGACAATGCGCTGAACGCTAACCGTTTCTTCATGGGCATGGCGGACGTGACGGGCGAGTTTGCCTGGATCGGCGGTGTCTTCAGCGAGACCCAGGCACAGCCGGGTTGGAACCGCATCGTCTTTAAGCCGGACGCGTCCATGCGCCAGCCTAAGCCCGACGCCAACAAAATCAACATCTATCTCTCATTCTTCTACGCCGACGAAGGCGGAGCCAAAACCCCTCTCACTGAACCGTTCTACCTGGGCAACGTCATCCTGGCTGGTGCTGAGAAAGCAGCCGCCCCTACCGAAACAGGCCCTGTGATCTGGAAAGCCTGGGAACAGAAAAATCCCGGTATGTTGGGCGATGACAACACGGGCACAGATTTCGCCCAGAGCGCCGACATCCTGACTCCAGCGGGCAACCCGTCTCTCCAGATTATCCCCAGCGGCACTGCCGAGGAAACCAAGCTGGCCTTTCCGGTCAGCGGGGCCAATCTGCAAGACTGGATCACACATGGCCAGGTGGAGCTGGAAGTCTACTTGCCGCCTGAAAACGCCCTCAATCCGAACCGGGTCTTCATGGGCATGGGCGACATCACGGGCGAGTGGGCCTGGGCTGGTGGTACGTGGGGTGAGTTTCAGGGAGACTCTGGCTGGACGCGCGCGGTGTTTCTGCTCGATCCACAGATGCAGAAGGTCAACACCAGCGGCGCATACTTCGTGTATCTGGCGTTCATGCATGCCGACGAAAAAGGCAATAAGACAGCGCTGACCGAACCACTCTACCTCGGTAGCATCTACCTGTCGGTGACTACTGCTGAGGGAGAGGGCAAGGAGGCGGCTGCGGCTCTCCCCGCCGAGACCGTCTGGACGGCGTGGGAGAACAAGGACATCGGCACGCTGGGAGACGACAACACCGGCTCGACCTTTGCCCTCAGCGAAGAGGTGCTCTCGCCCACTGGTATTCCTTCGCTGCAGATGACACCTGGCGGCACAGCAGAAGAGACCAAGCTTGCTTTTCCCATCAGCGCCGCCGATTTACAGGAGTGGACAGCCTATACCAAGGTCGAGCTGGAAGTGTACCTGCCACCGGAAAATACCCTGAACCCTAACCGTTTTTTCATGGGCATGGGCGACGTGACTGGCGAGTGGGCCTGGGTCGGTGGCATCTTTGGCAGCACAACGCAGCTTCAGACGGGCTGGAATCGCATCGTCTACGAGCCATTACAGCCCATGCGCACCCCGCAGGAGGGTGGTAGCTACATCCTGTACCTGTCATTCTTCTATGAAGATGCGGGCGCAAAGACTCCGCTCACCGAGCCGTTCTACCTGGGCAGCGCCTACCTCACCGGCCTGGAAACGCCAGCCGTCGCGGGCGAGTATTCGCCGGAAGAAGTTTATCAGCGCGAAGTTGATCTGCTGCTTTCACTTGATGACGTTGGGTTACTGGACGCTGTCGCACACGAGACATTCGACTATTTCTGGTACGAGGCCAATCCCACCAATGGTCTGATCAAAGACCGTAGCACGCCCGATTCGCCATCGAGTATTGCCGCTGTCGGTTTTGGGCTGGCGGCCATCCCTGTAGGAGTAGACCGCGGCTGGATCACGTACGATCAGGGATACGAGCGAGCACTCACCACGCTGAAAACCTTTGCAGAAGGTGGTGTGCAGGGTGAGCATGGCTTCTTCTATCACTTCGTGGATATGCAGACTGGCGAGCGCGTGTGGAGCAGCGAACTATCGTCTATTGACACAGCCCTGTTCATCTCCGGAGCGTTGACCGCCGGGAAGTACTTCCGAGGCACAGAGGTCGAGGCGCTGGCCAATCAGCTCTACGAGCAGATTGACTGGCAATGGATGATGGCCAATGGCACGATGGTCTCGATGGGCTGGAAACCAGACATCGGTTTCCTGTCAGCTTTTTGGGATCACTTCGACGAAAGTCTGCTGCTCTATGCCCTGGCGATTGGGTCACCGACCTACCCCGTGCCAGCCGAAGCCTGGGACAACTGGAAGCGTCCTGTCAACACGGCGGGCGAATACATCTACTTGCCGGGCGAGCCTCTCTTTGTCTATCAGTATCCGCTGGCCTATCTAGACTTGCGCAACCGTGAAGACGCTTACGCCAACTACTTCAACAACGCAATTCGCGCCTGCGAACGTAACCGGCAGTTTGCCATTGACAATGCAGAGGCATTCGCCACGTATCAAGATGGCGTTTGGGGCCTCAGCGCGTCAGATGGACCACGTGGTTATAAGGCCTATGGGGCCGGTGGTTTGCATGATGGGACAATTGCACCCTACGCCTCGATTGCTTGCCTGCCGTTCACACCGGAGGCCGCTTTTGAGTCTATGCGCTCTATGCTGGGCAAGTATGGCACAAAAGTATGGCGAGAGTATGGTTTCGTCAGCGCCATCAACGCCGAGGAGGATTGGTACTCTACGGAGCATATCGGTATCGATCAGGGTGACATCTTGCTCATGATCACCAACTACCAGGACGGGTTGGTGTGGGAGCTGTTCATGCAGAACGAGGCTATCCAGAACGCCCTGGTGAAGATGGGCTTCGTCGAGAAAGAAAGCGATTACGCTGTGACACCGGCCTATCTTGAGGCGGCTAAGGCCGCGCAGTGAACTCGCCTGGCTGAAGCGATGGAGCGGGAGCGTGTGGCCTTGCCCACGCGCCCCGCTGTTTGCACTGAGGTTAAAAAATGGGGATGTCTTTTCCAGACAGCTTTTTGTGGGGTGCCGCCACATCCAGCTATCAGATTGAGGGCGCAGTTCAAGAAGATGGGCGAGGCGAAAGCGTGTGGGATCGCTTTTGCCACACCCTGCCGCACAAAATCGCGGGCCAAGATACTGGCGACATAGCTTGCGACCATTACCACCGCTATCGCGAAGACGTCGCGCTAATGCGCGAGCTTGGACTGCGGGCCTATCGTTTCTCCATCGCTTGGCCCCGTATCCTACCGGAGGGCATAGGTCGGCTCAACCCTGCAGGTCTATCATTCTACGAGCGCCTGGTGGACGAACTGCTTCAGACGAACATTAAACCCTTTGCGACCCTATACCACTGGGATCTGCCTCAGGTGCTGCAAGATCGCGGTGGCTGGCTCAATCCTGCCAGCGTCGAATGGTTTGCCGAATATGCCGATCGGGTCTCTCGCCAATTGGGAGACCGCGTATGCGGCTGGATTACGCATAACGAACCCTGGATCGTGGCGTTCGTAGGACATTTCTACGGGAGCCATCCGCCCGGTCTGACCGACCTCAAGGCTGCCTATCAGGCCGCGCACCACTTGTTGCTGGCGCATGGGGCGGCAGTACCCATCCTGCGCCGCAACGCGCCGCGCGCGGAAGTCGGCATTTCGCTGAACCTGAACCCTATCTATCCAGCTTCCGACAGCCTGGAGGATCAAGAGGCTGTCCGTCGACAGGATGACTTTCTGAATCGCTGGTTTCTGGACCCGCTCTTTAAGGGGGCATACCCTGACGACATGGTGACGCTGCTGCAAGAGTGGCTGCCGCGCATCAATCTGACGGATGTTCAGACGGCTGCTGCGCCGCTCGATTTCCTGGGCGTGAACTACTACATTCGCAATGTGGTCGCGTTCGAGGAAAGTGAACTCCCGTTACAGGTGCGGCACGTGCCTCAAGAACACGCCGCGGCAACCGCTATGGGATGGGAAATCTTTCCACAGGGACTGACCGATTTGCTGGTGCGCCTGAAGCAGGAGTACGCGCCAGCAGCGATCTACATCACTGAGAATGGGGCCGCTTTCGACGACCCTTTACCTCAGAACGGCGTGGTCGAAGACCCGCAGCGCATAGCCTTTCTGGAGGTCCACTTGACAGCAGTGGCAAAGGCCCTGGCGCAGGGGGTGCCTGTGAAAGGCTACTTTGTGTGGAGTCTAACGGATAACTTCGAGTGGACACACGGCTATGAGAAACGCTTTGGCATTGTCTACGTGGATCCGCTGACACGCGATCGTGTACCTAAGCGCAGCGCGCATTTCTACCGGCAGGTGATCACTGGTTCAGCAGTCCCCTAAAGAGAGAAAGGCATGACATCCTCACGCATCTCCTACTACAGCCATCTGATCTTCGATAACAGCCTCACGGCAAAAAGCTACTATCATAGCCATTGTGCGTTCACTCTACCCAGCGAGGTCAAGACCATCCGTCACAAGCTGCCAGTCACCGAAGCGCAATTCATCAGTCCACCCAACGCCCTGGAACTGACATGGTGTTCACGGCCAGGGGGTGACTGGCGAGCTGAGATTCATGTCGAACGGTGGCGGGGCCGGCCGCTGCGCTTGCAGGGAGATGCGCTAACCTTTTGGTGTTATCTCACACGCCCCGTCGAGGTCGAGTGCCTGCCTGGCCTGGCGCTTGAACTGGCTGACGGGCGCTCCACGTTGTCGCGCCTCTTACGCTGGCCAGAGTTCATTGATGAGCTGCCTGCCGGACACTGGACGTGGGTTCAGATTCCACTGGATATATTCAGTACCGACACCGAGCAGTTCGATTTCGGCCTGTTGCGTAAGGTCATCTTCACCCAAGCGGTAGACGACGAGCAGTGGCATACCCTGTATCTGGATGAGATCAAACTACGCGATCTGCACGAGGGACAGCCCGTTGTTCCCCCGAAACATCTAACCGCCCGCGCCTATGCCCGGCATGTGGATTTGCAGTGGGACGCTGCCGCCGATCCAGAAGTGGAATACTTCGTCATCTACCGCTCAGTAGACGATGGGGAGTTCCGGCCTGTCGGCATTCAGTCGCCGACTTTCACCCGTTTTGCCGACTATGTTGACGTACCTGCGAATCGCATCGCCTACCGCGTGACAGCGGTGAACCACGCCTATGAGGAGTCGTCCCCTTCAGAGATCACCAAGACAGCGCTTCGCCCTCTGGACGATGACGGCCTGTTGACCATGGTGCAGGAAGCCTCGTTCCGCTACTACTGGGAACACGCACATCCAGAGGCAGGCATGGCCCTCGAGTGTGTGCCAGGGGACGAGCATCTGGTGGCGCTTGGCGCTTCCGGTTTCGGTGTGATAGCACTAGTGGTCGCTGCTGCTCGAGGGTTCGTGACGCGCGAAGAGGCTCTTGAGCGCCTGCATAAGATTCTGGCATTCCTGCAAAAGGCGGAGCGCTTTCATGGGGCGTGGCCGCATTTTCTGGACGGGCGAACCGGCCAGGTTGTTCCTGTTTTTGGCCGGTATGACAACGGTGGCGACCTGGTGGAAACCGCGTTTATGATCCAGGGACTGCTCACCGCACGCAGGTATTTTGACCGAGATACGCCTGCTGAGCGCCTCCTGCGCGACACGATCACCCGACTATGGGAAGAAGTCGAATGGGACTGGTATCGCAACCCTGAAGATCCCGCTTATCTCTACTGGCACTGGTCTCCTGTCTACGGCTGGCGCATTAATCATCCGCTGATCGGCTGGAACGAAACGCTGATCGCCTACCTGCTTGCCATTGCATCTCCCACCCACCCTGTGCCCCCGTCGTTGTACTATACGGGCTGGGCATCGCAAGCCCCCCGTGCCCAGCGCTACCGTCAGAACTGGGGCAAGACCAGGCAGGGGGATCGCTACGTCAACGGGAACGAATACTACGGCCTGCGCCTGCCAGTTGGGGTGGGACCTGGGGGACCGCTATTTTTCACTCATTACTCGTTTCTGGGGTTCGATCCACGGGGCAAGCGCGACCGTTATGTTGACTATTTCGAGAACAATCGCCTGCAGACACTCATCAACTATCGCTACTGCATAGCGAACCCAGGCCAATACGAAGGCTACGGGCCACAGTGCTGGGGGTTGACCGCCAGTGACGATCACACAGGGTATCTGGCGCACGACCCGACTCCTAAGAACGACAACGGGACGATCACGCCTACGGGGGCACTAAGCGCCTTCCCATACACGCCAGCCGAGTCTATGACTGCCCTCAAACATTTCTACTATGACAGAGGCCGTGAGTTATGGGGTATCTATGGTTTCCGCGATGCCTTCAACCCGACCGAGAACTATGTATCCAGCATCTATATGGGGCTGAATCAGGCTCCTATCGTTGTCATGATCGAAAACTACCGCACTGGTCTGCCCTGGGCACTCTTCATGGACAATCCAGAAATACAGACGATGTTGGACGCACTTGGGTTGGTGCCTGATCCGACTCCTTGAACCCTCAAATGCCTCTTATCTGCATTCTTATCTCACTGCAGCAGCGCCGGAAAGAAAAATCAAGGGGCAAAACGCGCCGGATGGGAAAGAGATCGTCTTCTGACCCAGAGGCCCCTCAGAATCGCTCACAGCGCCTCAGAGAGGCATTCCTGCTGGCGTGCCAGCCCTCAGCAGAAAGCGTAGAGAGTGGTCAGTATGGGTGGGAGCAAACAGAGAGGAGATTTAGCGGAAGAGCGCGAGGAGCGTGCGCAGGATGATCACGATGTCGCTGACCACAGTGGCCTGCTGCACGTAGCGCAGATCAATGGCCAGCTTGGCGGGCATGATCTGCTGGATGTAGCGCTGTTCCCAGTCAGGGCCGTGCAGGATCGCTTCCTCGTTGCGATACTCCAGCGACGCCAGGCTGGTAATCCCTGGCCGCACATCCAGCACACGACGCTGCTCCGGCGTATAGAGCGCCACATAGCGGGGGTCTTCGGGACGCGGCCCCACCAGGCTCATGTCGCCACGCAACACATTCCACAGTTGCGGCAGTTCGTCGAACTTGGTGCGGCGCAGGATACGCCCCAGAGGAGTGATGCGGGGATCGCCCGCCGCGGTGATGCCCGGCCCCTGGCGATCCGCGTTCGCGACCATCGAGCGGAACTTGTAGAGGGTGAACTCACACCCACCCCGCCCGACACGCCGCGCGCGGTAGAAGACCGGGCCGGGCGACGTGAGGCGGATGAGCAAGGCGATCAGCGCGAACAGAGGCGAGAGAAGGACGAGACCGATGACGCTGGCGAGGAGATCGAAGGCACGCTTGGACATGGGCTTCTACAAAAAGGTCAACTTTTCCCCTCCAACGGATTCAGACCCAACACACAGGGCATCAATCCACACCGCTTGATCATTCGGTCGGCAGATTCGGCCACCTCCGTTTGTGAAGCGGGGACGCATAGCCAGTTTCCCGCACGCCGTGTGTGCAGATCAATGTCCGCCACTCCAAACCTGCTGATCCGAAAGGGCTTGTAATTCTGTTCAGTCAATTGCTTATGCAGAGCGCCCAGATCGTGGCCAGCGCGCTCAAGACATACAGGAGACGCCTCCAGTACAATGATTGGCTGAACCTCTGCGATATAGTTCCTGGCCCCCTGCAACACCTCTATCTCGGCCCCCTCCACATCCATGAAGATCGCTCTGGCCTTGCCTAAGCGGTCACCCAGTGAATCCAGAGTCACACACTCGACCTTTATGGCCCCATCTGCGGAATCCGACCGCGTAATATAGCCGACTCCCGAAGCATGCCGGTCGGGCGGGACAACGAAGCTAACCTGCCCATTCTGCGCGCCGATGGCTAGAGGATACAGGGTCACATTGTCCAGGTTATTCAGAGCGATGTTCGATTGAATCGCTTTGAGGTTCTCAGGAAACGGTTCAAACGCATGAACATGACCTGTCCTGCCAACTATATCCGAGAAACCTATCGTTTCCGTGCCAATATTGGCACCGATCTCAATGATGGTGTCACCTTTGGCACAGACCGCCAGCGCCACGGCCCAGTTACGCCAATCGAAATATCCGTGCACACTGAACCGGTAGCCGTGAAACTCACTGGTCCGATACCTGAAGCGAGACCCCGTCGCCGCCCGCACCTCGAATTCATAATCGTCCTGGAAAGCCCGCTCTCTTGGATAGAGAGAGGTACGCACTACCTGAGCGATCGGTGGCGGCAAGGGGCGGCATATTCTTTGCGCAAGTGCGAGTCGAAAAGGTTTCGTGGACATCTTCATCTGCGGCTTTGTTCAAATTTGTGTCACGAGACATAGTGCAACGTGAGGCCCTGCGGACATCATTTCCTGGCCCTGGCGACGAGGGCTTCGAACCAGTCAGCCTGCTTCGACACGTTCGCCCGCAGCTCGAAACGCTCCAGGAAGCGCTGACGGGCATTCTGGCTCATCTGCGCGCGCAACGCCGCATCGCTCAGGATCAGGCGTAGCCTGTCCGCCAACGCCTGCGGGTCATCGGGAGGCACCAGGAAACCATCTTGCCCATCGCGGACAATCTCCGGAATGCCGCCCACGTTGGTCGCCACCACCGGCGTGCCAACCGACAGCGCCTCGATGTTGACCAGCCCAAACGCCTCGCTGCGGCTCGGCACGACACAGACGGTAGCCGCGGCCATGCGAGCCAATACCTCGTCGTGCGGGACTCTGCCCGCGAACGTGCAGCGATCGGCCACGCCCAACTCCTGGGCCAGGCGCTCATACGAGTCACGCTGCGGGCCATCGCCCACGAATTCCACCGTAGCATCGGGCACCTGATTCTTGAGCAACGCCATCGCCCGGATCAGCGTATCCTGCCCTTTCATCGGCGCAAGGCGACCCACGCAGACAATCGAGGGGTGAGTATCAGGCTGACGCATTGACAGGCTGGGGAGCGGGTCGGCCAGCGAGTTGTAGAAGATGTGGCATTTGTGCGGGGGTACGCCGTAGATGTGTTGGGCGTCCTCGGCAGCGGCCAGCGAGTTCGCGACAACGTGAGTCGCAAGCCTGTAGACGATCTCCCTGCGCTTTTCCAGCCACCAGGTCTTGCGCGGAGCGCGGGAATCCCCAAACACAGCGGTGCTCATGGTGCGGTGCCACGCCACGCGGCAGGGCACTCTCATCAGCCACCCCAGCGTCGTCATCAAGTTGGCCGTGCCGAAATTGCCGATCAGGCAGTCGGGCCGGTGCTGGCGAATCAGGCGGTAGAGGAAAGGCACATCCTGCGGCTCGGTCGGCCAGCGCGACGGCCAGGCCAGGATCGCAGGATTCGCCTCTGGCTCCTCGATGACCGCTACCTTGCGGCCTTCCAGGATCACGATGACCCTGTGCCCCCGGCTGACCAGCTCTTCCGCCAGGATTCTCATATGCTGCGTGACGGCCTGCTGGTCGGCGCGGCTTCCGATGAAATAGCAATATCCATGCGCCATAGCAAAAGGAGAGCCTAACAAGAATAGCGCGTGACGACATCCTTCACCGCCGCGATCACGTCGTTCACGTCCTCGTCGGTCAGGCCAGGATGCAACGGCAGCGAGATCACGCGCTGATATTCGCGGTGGGCAATGGGGAAATCGTCCGGCTGCCAGCCATATTTGTCGCGGTAATAGGGGTGCAGGTGAATGGGGATGAAATGGACACTGGTGCCGATGTTGCGGGCGCGCAGTTCTTCGATGAAGTGCGCCCGATCAATCGTCAGCCGGTCGAGGTGGAGCCGCAGCACGTACAGATGCCAGGCCGACTCCGCGTCGGGGCGCTCGGTCGGGATTTGCAGCGCGTCGAGCTGACTGAACGCGGCGTTGTAGCGGGCGACGATTTCATGCCGCCGCTGTTGCATGGTCTCCAGACGCTGCAGTTGCACCAGTCCAATGGCCGCCTGGATGTCGGTCATGTTGTACTTCCAGCCCGCCTCGACTACCTCATAGTACCAGGAACCGTTGGCATCATAGCGCTTCCAGGCGTCGCGACTCATGCCGTGCAGGCTGAGAATGCGCGCACGCTCGATCAGGTCCGGCGCACCAGTGAGCATCCCCCCTTCGGCAGTGGTCAGGTTCTTGGTGGCATAGAAGCTGAAAGCTGTGAGATCGCCGATAGTCCCGATCCGCTGCCCGTGATAGGCAGCGGGCAGGGCATGTGCCGCGTCTTCGATCACATACAGCCCCTGCTGACGGGCCAGCTCCAGCAGGGGGGCCATATCCACCGGATGTCCGGCGTAATGCACAGGCATAATGGCCCGCGTGCGCGGCGTGATGGCCGCGGCCACACGCTCCGGGTCGAGAGTCAACGTATCCGGCTCAACGTCCACCAGCACGGGGCGCGCACCAACGTGCTCGATCACGTTGACTGAGGAGCAGAAGGTCATCGGTGTGGTGATGACTTCGTCACCGGGGCCGATGTCCAGCGTCACCAGGGCCAGGTGCAATCCCGCGGTGCAGGAATTGAGCGCCAAGGCCACCGGAGCGCCAAGGAATGCTGCGAATTCTTGCTCGAAGCGTTTAGTTTTCGGGCCGGTGGTGATCCAGGCCGAACGCAGCGTATCGGCGACCGCGGCGATTTCTTCCTCGGAGATCGCAGGCGGCGAGAAAGGGAGGAAGGTGGGGCGGACGGTGTAGTCGGTTGACAAGGAGCCAGTCACGGCATCGCTCCGTCTGGTAGGCGTTTACGGATCACGGCGAGATAGTGTGTGTTGAGCACGCTTATTTTCTCAAGCACATAGCACAATAACCAGGAGACGGAAATCAAGCGGCGTGTGATCGGTGGAGCCAGAGTGATACGCTGGAAATAGTATTTACAGCCAGGGAACAACCGGCGAATCTCCGTCGGGCGAATGCCGCGCGCTTGCGGATTGGTTGGGTTGAGCCAGTAGTCATACCAGATAATCGCGCCCTCAGGCCGGAGGACGCGCAGCATCTCGCGGGCGAGATTGGTCTTAACGCTGTCGTCGAGAATCGAAGAAAAGGCTGTGTACTGCATCACCAGATCGAAGGCTTCGTTGGGATATGGCAGATGCTGGCCGTCGGCACAACTGAGCAGCAAGGACGGAAGTCTGACATGTGCCTCAACAACGCGATCCTCAAGCAGATCAATGCCGTGTATGCGACCGGGCGTAGCGCCGTAACTCAAATATTCCAGCAAGACACCTCCGCGTCCACACCCTACTTCAAGGATACGACAGCGATCAAGGGGGTAGAAGCCCAGACGACGCAAAGTCTTGAGGGCGATGCGCTGACGTTGCTGGGTCATGAACAGGTGCGCGGGGTTGAAGAGCGAATAGATGTCACTCCCCGCCAGGCGACGCTCGCGATCCGCATATTCGGCGCGCAGGCGATCGAGGTCAGCCTGACCAATGTCGGCAATTGTCTCTGTTTCGGTCACTATCCTGTCCACCGCTTGCGGAAATGCACTAAGCCATGCAGGAAACCCAGTCCATAGCTAAAGTGCAGGATAGAGAATACGACTGGCAAACGCCAGAAATGTTCGCGCCCCTTCGCGCGGGCAATACGCCAGCTTGCGAACAGGTTTGCCACCGCATAGGTAGCTACCACCATCCTCCACAGCGCCCGTACCTTCCTGCTAAGGGGAGAAAGTAACGCTCCTAACAGAATTGATGCCACAAAAGCAGGAGGTACGAACTGCCGAAGGCGCATCTGGCGAGGATGCTTCTGCAGCACGCGCACCTTGTAGAAGCCATACTGATAGTACTGCCGCCAGAGAGAGGGAAGAGAAGCGCGGTTGTAGTACTGCGACTTAATCCGTGGGCTTAACAGAATACGCCCCCCCTGAGCACGCAGACGATAGTTAAACTCGTCGTCCTGATTGCGCACTAATTCGGAGTCAAAGCCGCCCAGCCATTCAAATACTCGCCGCGGCCAAGCTCCCATATACACTGTATCAACCCACTCCTCACGATCCGAATAGTGAAACCGTGCTCCACCGACTCCAAAGGGTGAACTGGTTGCCAGCGCTACTGCTTGTCCCCAGGGACTTGTGCTCACTGCGGTCATCCTGCCGCCTACATTGTCTGCTCCCGACTGTTCCAACACAGCCACGCACTCGCGCACATAGTCAGGAGCAATAACTGTGTGCCCATCCACCCGCACGATCACGTCTCCGCGGGCTTGGGCGAGAGCTGCGTTGAAACCTGTCGGGACAATCTTGCCGGGGTTATCAATGAGGCGCACCTGTATATGGGGGTGTCGAGCGGCAAGCTGCTGCACGATCGCGCGCGTGTCGTCGGTGGACATGCCGTCCGCGATCAGCACCTCCAGGCGATCGGCTGGGTAGTCCTGGGCGAGCACAGCGCCCAGGCTGCGCGCGATGAAGTCCGCTTCGTTGCGGATGGGCATGATGATGGAGACGAAAGGCAACGAATCACGCATGCCTGGCAATGCGTTCTCGTTCCTCCGGCGGAAGCTGGCAGATGACCGCACGGAATTTGCCGTTCGGCCCGCGGGGAATGGCGTCGGTCGCTTCGAGAATCACTTCAACGTCGCCCATGCGCTGTTGCAGTCGCTCGACAATTGAGCGGGCGTCCGCTGCGCTGAAGCCGTCTGCCGGAACGTGGCGCACGCGCACTCGATCCAGCGCTTCCTGGATGATCTGCGCTTCACGAATGGGGAGATGCTCTTTAAACACTGGATCGAGACGGCCAATCCGACGGCCATCAGGGGCGTAGAGCACGTCGTCTGAGCGCCCCTCAATCCCTGCCAAAATGGGTAGGGTTCTGCTGCACGAACACGCATCGGTTGTGATGTCAAGCGCTCCTCGATCGCCGATACGATAACGGATGAGTGGCATGTCGGCGTTGAACAGACCGGTCGCCACAATCTCTCCATAGTTTCCAGGGGAGACCGGTGAACCATCTGCCAATATCTCGATCCATCCCACCTCTGGCCATAAGTGCAGACTGCCTGCCTCGCACTCTCCTGCCGCCGCGACAATCTCTGCCATGCCATAGGTCTCGCGCAAAGGGCAGTGAAATGCTTTCTCGATCGCCTCGCGCTGATAAGGATAAACAGGCTCCGCGTTGGCAATCACCACACGCAGGGTTAAGTCATCCCGGCCCAGATCGAGCGCCCCACAAGCCAACTCGTATAGAGCAGAAGTATATCCCAGAAGATAAACAATCCGATGTTTACGCAGGGCGTCAAGATAGTGGGAAAAGGCAGCCGGAGATAGATGATAGGACGACATATAGAGCTGATGCAGCGCCGCATTCCACACCCAGAAAGGCGGCTTCGTCTGCGACACAGGCACCACCAGTTGCCCGCCTAGAATCGCCCACCGGTCATGGCGCGACACCCCATACCAGCGCCGCCAGCGTGCTTCGAACAGCGCGTACCAGGCGCGCACCGTTTCGCGGCTCCACCACAGATCGAGCGGTTTGCCGGTAGTGCCGCTCGTGTGCTCGTGGAACATCTTGCGAATGTCACAATCGTCGGCCACGAATGCCTGGGGATGAGCGCGGAGTGGTTCCTTGTCCAGGATGGGCCAGTTCTCCAACAGTTCCCACGAGGCAGTGTCCCCTCGGCGACGACGCTCGCTCCATAGCTGGCGATAGTAGGGCACCCGCGTGGCAGCGCGGTGTAGCACATAGGCCAGACGCTCTTCCTGCCAGCGCTTCCACTGCTCCGGCGACCACCGCTCCCGCTCCAGCGCCTCCTCGACCAGGCGCTCGGTCTCCGGCCCATAGCGCCACGAGCGCAGATAGTAACCGCGCAGGCTCGCTGCCAGGTTACGCGCGGGCGGCGACAGACGGTGGTAGAGGGTCAGCAGTCGGCTCATATCATCCTCGCTGGGCCACTTCGGTCAGCAAACGTTCCCACTGCGGCAGAATCGTGTCCCAGTCGAATTGCTCGGCCTTGCGGCGGGCATTGCGCGAAAGTCGCTCGGCCAGCTCCGGCTCGGTCAGGATACGGCGCACGGCGTCGGCCATGGCATCCGGATCGTTGGGCGGGACGAGCAGAGCATCTTCACCGTCCTGCCACAGGTAGGATAGCTCGCCGACATTCGTTGTCACAATACATAATCCCATCGCCCCTGCTTCCATGACAGATACCCCGAAACTCTCTGCAGTGGTGGTGTTCAGAAATATGTCTCCGCGCTGTAGCCAGACAGGGACATCCGCCTTGGACACTCCACCAACGCAAGTGACGTGAGCCTCCAGATCATTGTCGGCTACGAAGTGCTGGAATGCTTCGAACGTCCCGTCTCCCTTGTCCGGACCCACCATGGTCAGGTGCACCTCTGACCACTCCTGGCGCAGGCGAGCTAGCACCTGGGCGGCCAATGTTGGATTGTAGATGGAATGGAAAGCGCGCAGCCAGATCAAGCGCGGTTGTACAGGGCGGTCGAACTGTCTAGGGGCGTAATGACTGAGGTCAAGCGCATTTGGCAGCAAGAGAATATCCGCACGATAGGGAGCCATCTGCTCCAACAGATACCGCGATGGCGTGGTGACCGCCGCCGCAGAGCGCAGCAACCGCCGCACGCGCCCCGGCCAGTGCCGCGCAAAGGTGGGCAGGTTGCCGCCATGCAGGGTGAGAATGTACGGTTTGCCCAGCAGGCGTAGCATTCCTGTCACCGCTTCGGCCCACAGGAAAGCAGGGCTGCTGAAGACATCAACCTGGGCGACAGTGTAGCGATGTCGTGCGCGCCAGGCAGTGAGGCACATGTCGAGCGCGCGGGCCAGACGATGTGAGCGCCGTGAGGTGGTGGTGATATGCCAACCGCGCTCCGTCAGCTTTGAGACAAGCTGAGGGGTGTAGCCGCTATACTTCTGGTTTGAGACGGAAAACCAGTTGCTGACAAAGAGGGCGGTTTTGCAGAGATGTAACATAGGTTTGGACGTAGATCAAGATCCGCCAGATAGTGGATTGAGTCCGAGTAGAAAAGGAGACCACCCTACTCGTCTAATGAATCGACTTATCGATTCTTCGGTTTCTCGTTGTCCAGCAGGAATCGCTATCCAGTTTCTGCCTGAGTTGGCTGCTAAATCAACATCTATCAAACCTCGAGTGCCAGAAATACGCAACACAGCATATCCGAATCGTTTGAGTTCTGAGTAGAGATCGACCAAAGAGAAACCATATCTTTGAAGATGGCGAGGGTGAGCCTCAACAACAAGTATAGGTTTGGCTGTCGAGATACACTTTTCAGCTCCTCTCAAAATGTTAATTTCTGACCCTTCCGCATCAATGAATATAGCTGTTACGGTCGTCAGATCTCCTACAATGTTATCTATAGTCTCACAAAGGATAGTTGTTACTACGGAATTTTTGGAGGCTGTTGCAGGACTATCAGTGACATGTCCAGTGCCAGAATTGCCTGGCAAAGGAGACTTAAAGAGAACTGTTTCCTGTCTATTGCTCAAAGCAATAGGGAAGACTTGCACGTGTTCGTGTTTATTGAGAGTAAGATTAAGTCTGAGTTTATCCACATTCTGGGGCCACGGTTCAAAGGCGAACACCCTGCCTTTGGGTCCAACAATATCAGCGAAGCCGATGGTCTCGGTACCGATATTGGCCCCAACGTCGAATATGACGTCCCCGAGGAAACAGATCGACCGAGCAATAGCTAGATTCCTCCACTCGTGATAACCACAAAGCGCCATGTTGTAACTGTAGATATCACTGGTCGTACCAGAAAAAAGCGAACCAGTCACCGACTTCACCGTGAAAGCATGGTTATCTGCCACAGCCCTTCGTCGTGGATAAAGCTTCATTGCGACTCTGGGAGCTAAGATAGGAGGTAGCCGACGACAGACCTGAGACACAGATAACAGGAATATTTCACGTTGGCGTATAGTCATTGAGCGCCGCTCCCTCTTGTTTACCGAATTCCTCAAAATGCCGATGAAAATTCGAAAAGAATCCATGTGGCGAGAGCCACTGTTCCCACAACGTCCGTTCTTGACGCTGAAGTTCTATGAATTCATCATCTGAAAGCGCTTCGTGGAATGCGATCAGTTGCCTGGCTACTGTTGAACGTTCCTTATAGTCCACCCAGACGCAATATTTCTTCCAGTCAATAACAAAATCATAGGGAAGGACACAGTCTGTATCAATGAACAGGGGAATGCGCCCACACATCAATGTTTCATAGAAGCGCACTGAGTAGTTACCCTCACCGCGCACACAGACAATGTAGTCGCTTTCGACCATATTGTCCACGAATTCTTTTCTCACTTGCTCCTTCAGATCCAGATTCCAGCTATCGCTCTGTGACGAATAGCTTCCGCCCCAGTAGCGAGTACGCAAGACAAAGTTGGTATTAATGTCAGCACATTTCGAAAGCCGCCTGAGAACGCTGACACGCAGATTAAGATGGTGACCGCGCAAGAGATATTTCTTTTCTTTCACCCCGATCAATTCTGCCCCAAGACGGGCGAAATAGCGCAGTCTCCGCTGTCTGTCCCACTTCGCCTTTCCACAGAAACCAACGGTAGGTTTCGACTGTTTACTTCTTATTACAAGATTACCGTTCAGATTTTCGCTAACAATATCTGAGGGCCATGAGGGCAGAGCATACTCGTGGACTCTTCGCTCGGAGCGATACAGAGAACTCCGGAAAATATAAGCATCGAATGGAAGTGGTTCGTCAACATCCCCGTAGAGAAAAACGACTACTGGTTTCCCTGCCCGGTTTGCCAGGCTAACAAACTCGAAAGCCAGTTGTTCCTGCCCGTGTCGGCGGTACCACTTCCAGTCGCTGGGCAGTATTGCCAGATCAGCCTCTTCGAGAGAAGTCATCTGGAACAGAGACGGCCCGATTTCCAGGTATGTAGCGAAAATGTCGTGCGAAGGGTCGCCGACCTGCCCCCTACCCCAGAAAGGGAAGAGAATTGGGACGTGCCCGACCCTGTCAAGCCGATACTTCGTGTCGGAAAAGAGCCGCAACTGCATGTAGCCGCCTCCAAACCAAGAACAGCACAGTATCAGGATGGCTTCTGACCGGACACCAGCGCTTCGAGATGTGCGATCATTTCTCTGGCACGAGCTTCAAGCGTATTCTCTTTTACCAGCTTAAACCCATTATTCATCAGTTCTTTGCGCAGCGAAGCGGAAAGCAGAACCTCTTGGATCGCTTGAGCCAATGCCTCACTGTCCCGCGGAGCGATCAAGAGAGCCGCTCTGCTTTCCTCCAGAAACAGCGATATCGACCCCACCCGCGTTGCCACCACGGGCAGGCCGTGCGCCATGGCTTCCCAGATCGTGCGCGGAAACCCCTCACTGGACATGGAAGCGATCACATAAATATCTGCCTGCTTATAGTAGGCGAACAGTTCCGGGCCGACGGGCTTGTAGCCGTGATAGAATACGCGCTCGGCCACGCCTTTCCCTCGCGCCAGGGCCTGCACCTCGTCGAGGATCGGATCGCCTTTCTGCGGCCAGCCGACCAGGTCGAGCACCACGTCTTCGCCACTGTCCACCAACAAGGCCAGGGCTTCCACCATCTGTAGCAGCCCTTTGGCTCGATCCATACGCCCCGTATACAACAGGCGAATCGGGCGCTGCGTGCAGGTATCCTCGCGCTCGTAGAAGTCGGCGGAGGTTAGCGTCGTTGTGCGCGTTTCGACCAGATTCTCGACGAACGGGCGCAGTTCATTGTAGAGCCTGCGGCTGTTGACAAAAGTCAGCGAGCGCCGGGCCACCTTCATCTGCTGGTGATAGTTCCAGCGCGCCCATAGCCGGATCGCCTCCTTACGCCAGCGCGGCTGAGGCAGGTCGTCAATGCCAGCCAGGTAATCGCCCACCAGCAACAGGCTGGTCGGCAGACTATCTACTGCCCCGGCAACTACCGGCAGCAAGGGAGATGGCCCCCGGATGAGCATGGCGTCCAGTTGAGTACGCCACGGCCTGATCAGGCACGCTACTTTCCTCGCCCCCAGCATACGCCTGGGCACCGACGCGTGTGCCCCGATGTCCACCCAGACCACATTGTCGCTCTGGATGACGTAGTCCAGAGGAGACGTATCGGTCGGTGAAGGGGAATGCAGAAAGCAGACGAGCTGCTCACAGTGACGTGCCAGGCTGTCGAGGAAGCGGCCCTGGTAGCCGGGTGTGCGCAGCCTGCCCTCAGCGTCGCGCGTCATGGGGATGTGGTAGTGGAAACCCAGGCGTAAGCTCATTGATTCAGAGCTCTAGGCAAGGACGTTCTTGGCAGTTCGGAGCCTTCCCGACGAGGTTCTGGCGCGATTGTGTGCTTTCGCCTGGCATACTCTATCACAGCCGCCACCAGTCCGTACGCAAACCAGGGCGCGGTACCTGTCAGTCCCGAAAGCGTCCAGAAGTGAATGCTCAACCCAATAAAACCCGCATATATCGGGATGGGCCATGTCTCTCCGGCCTGCGCCAGACGCGCGGTTGCGCGTAGCCCCCCGACAGCCAGTATCATCAGCAACACGGCAAAAGGTACTGTTCCTACCAGACCCGTTTCACCCAGCAATTTGATATAAGAGTTGTGAGGAGATTTGACATCGAAATGAGACTGCGGAGCGTAGCGGAGAATCTTGGGAATATCGAGCGGCACGCTTGCTCTAGTGAAGCGCCCGGCTCCAGCGCCAAAGAGCGGATTCTGCTGGAACAGGCGCTCGCCTTTCTGGTTCATCAGCAGACGGATCGCAAAGGATTTATCCTCTTCCGTCTTTTGCAAGGTGGCAAAGCGCTCGCTAATAGGCTCTATGGCCGAAGTGGGCATGATCGAGAGCAGGATCACGAACATGCTGACAAATAGGGCCAGTGTCCACACTTGCCGTCGCCGCTGGCTTAACGCGTACAGCAGCAAGAAAACGGCGGAAGTCACGCTACCAGCGAACCACGACGAACGTGAACCGTTTCCCGCGATGGTCAACCACATCAGTAACACGCCAGCCCCGGCGACCCAGCGGCGGCTGCCCTTAAGTGATAGAGCCAGCCACAAAGCATAGGGCGAGAAGGTCGAAAACTGGATTCCGTAACTGTTCTGACTCAGCAAGCGTGGCGAGGTCCAGGCTCCCCACTTATCCCAGGCGACTGCCTCATAAAGTCGCAAACCTGTCAGAGTCAACACTGCGATCCCCAGTAACATTGTGAGTTGGCGGTGGAACCCGCCGTTAGCCACGATGATCATCGTGATCAGGAAGGCCAGCACCCAATAGGCAAACCGGATGAGAGTGATAGCGTCGGCGGAGCTGAAGGGAATGGCACTTCCCTGGACGGCGTTGCCAGCCAACGACACCAGCAGCCCCACCCAAAACAAGTACACAATCGCCATCCAGCCGAGATAGCGCCGCCAGAGGACCGGCTGGGGCTTGAGATACAACTCCGTGGCGATGAAAAACAGGATCGGGGCGGACAGCGACAGACCCGCGAGCGGCACATCATAGATGGGAATGACCAGATACACAGCAAAGATCAGGAACAGTTTCCGTGCCCATGGTGACACATATACGTCTTGTGCCTGGGTAGCCTTATCCAGCCAGGAGGATCGCAAGACAACAGACGGGTTACTCATTGACCTGCCCGGTCTGCAATATCTGACGATGCGCCAGTGCCTCTTCTGCATCCTGCCACCAGTCTATCTGTGGCGTGAGGTTCTTAGCCGTTGGTTTCTGAAGCAGGCCACGGATAGCCCCCTGGGTGTATCCCCAGGCATAGGCAAAACGATATACCTTAAAGGAAGTGATCGCGCGTAGCCAAGCGAAGAAAGAAACTCCCACATAGTTCTTCAGCAAGGCCAGTCGATCGGACAGGGTCGGGGGATGAGGGTCGCGGTAGTGATCGTTGAGAAAGCGTCGGCTATAGGCGGTGGCATAGGCCAGCTTACGAGCGCGGTAGGGGTAGGCTTTGGGCGTGTCGTCATCCGGATGTTCGACCTGGGTATTGAACGCCATCAACAGACGCCCTTTAGTGCCCACCTGGCGCGAGAGGAAAGTATCCTCGCCAAGCCCACACTGAACATGGGTTAACGCGAACAAGTCTGCCGAAAAGCAGCGCTGGTCCAGAGCGGTCACGCGATAAGCCATGACTCCACCTCGCAACCAGGCTACTGGCACATATTCATGTCCACTGTGAACTGGCATCTGGCGATGTCCAACTGGGCTAAGCTCTCCAGCAGGGATGTGACGAGAAGAGCCAAATCTCGCTGAAAACCAACCCAACAGCGCGTTAGGGCGATCTCTGAGGGCTTGAGCCCCACCGAGACCCTGTCTCCGCCCCATTATGATGGGCGCAGTAACTCCCACTACCTCTGTTCCATCCCATACAAATGGCGCGACTAGCTTTTCGATCGTATCAGCCTGAGGCAGACGCAGGTCATCGTCGAAGTAGAGCAACACATCGCAACCAATATCTTGAGCAGCGCGCCACCCCAGGTAACGCTGGTAGGCGAGGTTCGCGTGGTTGGAGGGAAGGTAGACAATGCGCCATACCTTCGGCAAGGAAGCGCCGGCAAGCATCTGCAACACGTCGCCAGAGGCAGGGTCCCCGTCAACGATGATCACAGCTTGGGGCTGCTTGCTCTGTAGGGAGATATCTTCAAGCAGGCGTCGGAGAAGGAATGTTCGTTTGTAGGTAGGAATGCATACACAAACTCGCCCCAGATCCGACTCAGTGCGCATTATAATCCTTCACTACCTCGGCATAGAACTGCACGTTTTGCTCAGCCAGTACTTTGCCATCAAACATACGCTGCGCACGCTGACGAGCATTGATCCCCAGTTCACAACGTAAGCTCGAGTTCTGGAGTAAGCGAACAATCGCTCCAGCCAGGGCTTCGATGTTTGAGGGGTCTACCAGCAAGCCACTGACTTCATTTTCTACAAGTTCTGGGCCACTTCCTTTACTTGTCATAACTACGGCTGTGCCACATGCCATAGCTTCGGCACATGTCAGTCCAAATGCCTCTTCATGGGAGGGAAATACCGCCACCGCGGCACGGGAATATGACAAAGGCAGCTGTTCGTGCGGTACGTAGCCAGCGAAAGAGATTGACTCTTGTGCCGCTTTTGGCACCAGGCTCAGCAGACTGCGCAACAGTATCTGCCCTGGCTCCCCGTCCGGAATACGCCCAACTACAGTGAGCCGGGCCTGTGGCATCTGAGCCACCACGGACGGCCAGGCCCTCATCAGCTCATGTATTCCCTTGCGTCGGTGCAGGCTGCCGACGTAGAGAACTTCAGATTCATCCCGCTCAACGGACAAGGGTCTAAACATCTGGGTGTCCACGCCGTTATAGATGACATGGAAACTTCGTCCGTTTAATCCAAGAGCATGTAGGGTGATCTCTCCAATGTGCTGAGAAACCGAGACCAGGGCGTCGGCCATTGAGACATTGCGTCGTTCCATAAATCGCAGCAGGTGACTTACCGGACGACCTTCGTAATAAGCATGGGCCGTGTTTGCCCCATGCAATCTCACCACTAAGGGCACGTGGCGCGGCTTGAACCAGAGGGGTCCGCTCCAGTCGTAGCTTTCGACTAGACCAATATCCCTCTCGCGACAGACCTGTTGGAGGATGCGTGAAAGATACCATCGATCTAACACGACCGCGTACCCTCGCTGGCAACGGCCTATAGGGAGGCTCGGCAGCCGGCTGAACCGTAACGCGATGCGCAAGACATCAACGGCTCCATCCTTTTGCCACTGGGTCCGCGACACCGACGAATCATACCCAATGACGGTTACTTCCTGTCCCATAGCCGTCAGATGTCGGGCAAGGCCTTTGACGAAAGTGCCGATCCCGCCGTGTGGAGCGGGTGGATATTCGTTGCAGAGAAGGAGAAGAGCTTCCGGTTCTATTGGCACCGCGGTTTCCGTGTGTCGGTATGGCTCCGGTCCCACATCTGGACCTTACGGAAAAACACGTCGGGTATACGTAGCGTCGAGTACTTCTTGGCAACATGTGGATCGAGGCGCTCCAGGGTTGCAATAAGAGAATAGCTCCCATGTCCCCAAAGGGAGGCATAGAATAAGAGGGAGGAATGAAACCCGTAAACCTTCAAGTTGGCACAATTCAATAGGATCGCCTCAACACATACGTCTTTTGGGAGAATCCCGAACGGAAGGCTCTTTCTCCCAATTAGGTCGAGCACTCCAGTCATGACTTCTTCATCCGTCTTGACTGGATGGAACCTGAGCCAAAGATGGGCGCAGCTGTGAGAATCAAACGAATCAAGGAGTTCCTCAATGGCGGATAAGAGCGTCTCCATTGTGACGATGCCCCACTCAACCACTGGATCGATTAGGAGCAGACAAGCACCGTCTATGAGAAACTCATTGGCAATGGCAGGAACAACGACTTCGGGAAGTACATGAACCTCAATCCTGGCATCGGACGCCAATTCCTGAAAGAGAGTATAAACAGGCACTGGAAAGGGATATGGAAATGAGATTCTTGACAGAGAATGGCCGAGATGATTGGGGTATGATAAGAGCATTCTCATTCGTTCCCTGACATTTGACGGGAGTCTCTGGGCCTTGAAGAAATCCCCTCTATACGTCAACAGTCCCTCTTCAATGAAGACAATTCCCCTGCACAGCTTGTTAGTTGCAATTAGATTTAACAAATAGTTATTAATTGCAGGTAGATATGCTATAAATTCCTTATTTTCCATTAATTTTATTAATAATGCGTTGAATTTTAAAATAGATCTAATTTTTTTAAATAATAAAAATTTTTCACCATATGATGGTATTTGTGAAAGATCAATTAGTTGTTGTTGCAGACGAATAACCTTGTAAGTATCTGATTCATTAATATTAAAATGTCTTCCATATATAAAAATAACGTGATTGATATCTATTTTTTTATATTTAATAATTGATATACTTACAATGTATGAAATGAAATTATGGATATAAAATAAATGCTTCATAACTTAATGCACAATCTTCGCTGACCAATCACAATCCATCAATAAATAACCGCGACCATGCTGTATTAACCTTTCGCAAGCAAATCGTCCAGCCGACTCGAAGACGATAAGGAAAGGGCTTTGAACATGATCGATTCTTCTCCAGTTCATATGCTTGATCCAGGGCCGAATCGCATATTGACCAGGATACAGTGGCAGGCCCGGAACCTCAATACCAAACCGAACGCACGAACCGTGAGTATAGGGACCAAATCCTATTCCCTGGCTGTCACTGCGCAGGTTCAGAAGCGGGGTTCCATCCTCTGCTAACACTTCAAGTCCTACCGATAGCTCTGGAATATCCTCGTGGAAGTCAACAAGGAACCAAACCTCAAACTCTTCCCCTATAACAATGCGATTGGTTGAGATCCCCTGACTATTGATACAACCTATCTGTGAAATCCTAGCCCCTCCGACCCCTGAGCGTTGAGATACATGCCGCAGATCCAACGTAGGCGACAGTGTTGGGTTCAAAACTCGGTGCAAGTAATAGTCTACAGCTTCACCTATCGTCCCCGAAAACACCATGCCACCGCTGTCAAGAACCAGCCCCCACTCACATAGCTGTCGCACCGCCGCCATGTTATGGCTCACAAACAGCACCGTGCGCCCTTCCCCCGCGACCTCGCCCATCTTCCCCAGGCACTTCTTCTGAAACTGCGCATCCCCCACCGCCAGCACCTCGTCCACCACCAGAATCTCCGGCTCCAGGTGCGCGGCGACCGCAAACCCCAGCCGCAGCCCCATCCCGCTGGAGTAGTGCTTGACCGGTGTGTCGATGAATTTCTCGATCTCGGCGAAGGCCACGATCTCGTCGAACTTGCGGTCAATCTCGGCGCGGCTCATGCCCAGGATCGCCCCGTTGAGGTAGATGTTCTCCCGCCCGGTCAACTCCGGGTGAAAGCCCGTGCCCACCTCCAGCAGCGATCCCACGCGCCCGTACACATCCGCGTAGCCCTCGGTTGGCTCGGTGATGCGCGAGAGAATCTTCAGCAGCGTGCTCTTGCCCGCCCCGTTGCGCCCGATGATGCCCACCACCTCGCCATGCTTGACCTCGAAGGAGACATCCTTGAGCGCCCAGATGGTCTCGTTCAGCCCTGCCGCGCCGTAGGCCTGCCCGCGCAGCAGGCTGCTCGCCCGCCGGAATGGCGCAGCGAAGGCATCGGTCAGCGTATCGCGCAGAGTACGATACGGCTCGCGCTTGCCGCCGATGCGGTACATCTTGCCCAGACCTTCAACGCGAATGGCGATGTTACTCACTGAACAACCCCGAGAACTATTTGAGTGATCATGCGCTCCCGCAGAATGCCATTACGACATCAAAAACCTTCACGAAGGCCCCGCCCGATCAGGAATTCCGCGATTTCAAGGTCATAGGGAGTGTCGATATCCAACGAATCAATCTCATCCATCACGTAGGGTAACACCAACGCCCCATAGTAGCTCTGATCGCGAAATAGCGTGCTGACCTTAGTGATCAGCACCGCTGGCCCATTTCGGGCGTAGAACTTAGGCACAGTTTGCCGTCTGTAACGGTCAAATGGGGTCTGGCCCGGCAAGAATAGCTGCAATAGACCGTTCTTTAATTCCATAATGCTGTAGGGATTGTAGCGATGAGGAACTTCAACCACGCTCACGACTGTGTCCGCCTGGTTTTCCAGCATTATATCAAGCGCGGCGTCAATATGATGGGCGCGGCGTAACGGAGATGTCGGCTGAAGTAGGACCAGAATATCGGCATCCCAGTCTTCATGTTCTCGCAACCACTCTATAGCATGCTGTGCGACTGGTAAACTAGGCGTATCATCACGCGCCAGCTCAGTCGGACGCATGAACGGTACTTCGACCCCACAGTCGCGCCCAATCCGGGCAATTTCCTCATCATCAGTTGAGAGCACAACGCGGTCAATATAGTGGCTACCAAGCGCTGCCTCGCAGGTGTAAGCTAGCAGCGGCTTTCCGGCCAGAGCAACTATGTTCTTGCGTGGAATGCCTTTCGAGCCACCGCGCGCTGGAATCAGTCCCAGAATGCGCATCAATAGGTAATCCTTTTCTGCAAACGCCACGAACATGAGGCCAGAATATTCGCGATCCTTTCTCCCGCATGACCGTCCCCATATATGGGATCCGATTCGTAGCGACCGTTGCTGAGCTGTCGACGCACAGCCTCAATGATCTCCTCACGATCATATCCGACATCGATAACATTGCGTCCTCGCTGACGCCCAGCTTGTCGGGTACCGATATTGACAGCAGGAGTACCAATAAAAGCCCCCTCACGAATTGCACTACTGGAGTTGCCAATAAGGCACGCAGTACGACGCATCAGGGCAATATACACTTCTGTCGGGAGGTTCTTAAAGAATCGAACCCTTGAATCACCATAATGTTCACGGAACTTACGCATTCCACGCGCGATATCTTCGGCTCCTGCATCTGCATTCGGCCAGAGCACGATGGTAGGCATGTCTAGCTCGCGAATTGCCATTAACGTCTCATGGATCTGACGTTCACCATCCCCATATTCAGTGGTAACCGGATGTTGTGACACCACGAGAAAAGGCTGAGAAAGGTCGAAAACGCCCCCCACCCCTTCTTTGAACAGGTCTGGGCCCAATCCATTGCGATCGCGTTCTAGAATCTCGGCCACCAGATCGATACGGGGACACCCCACCAGATAGACGTCTTCCGGGCGTTCTCCAAGCCTAATGATCCGATCTCTCGCGTCTGGACAAGCAGGAAAATGAATATGTGCGAATTTCGTGACAGCATGTCGAATGCTCTCATCAATTGTGCCAGAGACTTCGCCTCCCATCGTGTGAGCTAACGGGATATTCATGTACGCCGCGGCCAGAGCGGTAGCCATTGTCTCGAACCGGTCGCCAACCGTGAGCACAATATCAGGCTTCAGTCGATCAAAGATGGTTGGTAATTCAATCAACCCCATTCCCGTAGATTTCGCCATTGTAGCAGGGGTCTCGCCCTCAACGATCATGTATATCCTAGCATCAACCCTGAACCCATCCGCTTCCACCAAGTCAATCACGGAGCCGTAGCGATCCAGCAATGCCGAAGCTCCGACTACCACCTGCAATTCGAGGTCCGGATGGTTCTGGATGGCCCGCATTGCAGACTTGATGCTACTGTAATTAGCTCGCGAGCCTACTACAACGCAAATCCTACGCACCGAAATCTTCCTCCCGAAGGATCGTATTAGCCGGAATATCCCATAAAGCAACCCGACCAACTATGTCCTGCAGACGTCGTGGTGGAATACCTGTGCCTGGTTTCTTGACAGCGATCATCTCACGTGTAATCCTTGTCCCAGCGGGGATATGGCACGCCGAAACCAAGCTCTTCTCAAAAACAGCCTTCATCTCAGCCATGCGAGAAGCTACGGTATCCTTATCAACAGGGTTTGAGATTATTGTCTCGATTGCACGAATCCCCTCAGTAAGAACTCGGAACTCGTGTGGTTCTAATGAGTGCGGTGCGTCACTACCGTACATCAGACGACTAAAGGTGAAATGTTTCTCGATGACAGTAGCACCCAACACAACAGCAGCGAACGATGCATACGGAGTCAAGGTATGATCTGACAATCCGACAGGCAGGCTGTAGCGTGCTTTCATCTCCAACATTACATTCAGACCAACGTCTTCATAAGGACAAGGATATTCGGAAGTACATTGTAGTAACGTGACCTGCCGATGATGCTGCAGTAATGTGTTGACCGCTGCGTCTAACTCTGCCCAGCTACTCATGCCCGAAGACAGCAGGACAGGCTTGCCAGTCTGTCCAATTACATCAAGCATGGGCAGGTTCGTGACCTCTCCCGAACCAACCTTGTATCGCTTGACTCCGACTTCTTCGAGGAGTTCAACAGCTGCTATGGAGAACGGAGACGAGACGAACTCGACGTGATTGGCCTCGCAGCAAGCTTTCAGAGTCTTCCACTGGTCAAGACTGAAACCAGTACGCCGAAAGTACTCGTATCGCGGCTCACCCTTGAAGTAAGGTGGCATGGGAGCCTCGCGCAGTGTCTCAGCTTCCGCGATATGAGTCTGGAATTTGACAGCATCTGCGCCGCACTTGGCCGCCACTTCGATAAGCTTTTGGGCGTTGCCAAAGCTACCGTCGTGGACGGATCCGACTTCAGCAATAATAGTGATTGTGCCAGGCTGACAACTGATGCTCATGAGATCGCTCTACACCACATCCGCGAACGTCTTCTCCATGCGCCGGAAGTAGAACGCCCCGCTGACCAGCAACGCCACCGCCGCCAGCGACGAGACGATGATCATCGGCCCCGGCGCGGTGTTTGTGTCCAGCAGCGCCCAGCGGAAACCCTCGATCACACCGGTCATCGGATTGAGACCGTAGAGCGTGCGCAGCAGGTCGTTCTGGATCAGGCTGCTGGGATAGGCGATCGGCGTGGCGAACATCCAGAACTGCGTCAGAAAGGGCACGGTGTAGCGCACGTCGCGGAACTGCACGTTCATCGCCGAGAGCCACATGCCCACGCCCAGCGCCGTGACGAAAGCCAGCAGCAACAACAGCGGCAGGAAGACCACGTTGATCGTCGGGACGATGCCATAGGCGAGCATCATCCCCAGCAGCACGACGAACGCCAGCGCGAAGTCCACCACGCCGGAGACGACGCTGCTGATCGGAATCACCAGGCGCGGGAAGTAGATTTTCTTGATCAGGTTGGCCGCACCGACCAGGCTGTTCGACGACTGACTCATGCCGTTGGCGAAGAACGTCCAGGGGACGAGCGCCGCGTAGCTGAAGATGGGATAGGGGATGCCGTCCGAGGGGATTTTCGCCAGGTTGCCGAAGAACAGGCTGAAGACGACCATCGTGAAGAACGGCTGAATGATCGCCCAGGCCGCGCCGAGCACGGTTTGCTTGTAGCGCACCTTCACGTCGCGCCAAGTGAGGAAGTATAGCAGCTCGCGATATTCCCACAGCTCGCGTAGCTTGAGCGACACCCACCCCCGCGACGGCTCGATACGCAGGTGATAGGTAGGCGTCGGCTCGGCACGCGGAGCGGGCGCGGGAACCGCCGCGGTTTCCGCTTCAGGCTCGGTGTCTGCGATCACGTCCTGCACGATGTCAGTATCCACTACCCATGCTCCGCCGTTCCGACATGCGAGCAACTCGCATGCGGCCCGGACACATCATCTGTGGCGAACGGCGACCTTCGAAACTGCCGCGCGGCGCATCCCCTACCCGCGCACACGCCGCTTCTCAATCGCCCCCGCGTTGGGCACTATCGAAAGCAGTTCCTCTACGAAAAGTAATGCACTACGTAGATCGCCCACACAAACTGCGAGACCGTGAGCATACCCAGAATAGCAAACCAAATCTTCTCGGATCGTACCCAAGCCAACTTTGACCGCTCCAACCAAAATACTAATGGTAAGACTACCAAATGCGTATAGGAGACTGAAGACCAAAGCTCTCCCTGATTCAAGATTATGGGCCAAAGCAGGACAGGAAGAATGATACCGAGTAGCCATTTTCTGTCAGCCCATATCCTCGAGTAAAGCAAGAAGGCAGCCAACACAAAATTGGCAGCAACGATTATCGCCTTGAGCAAGTCAGCAAGATCACCGCCAAGGCCAGATTTGAAAGTACTTGCCAGTCCTGCAAACACCGGGATATTGATGCTCTCTGATCGAGTTTCAAACTTCACCGCGACACTGGTATCCAGCAACCATGCCAGGTCATCGTGATAGAGTGCACCTGCGCCCCAGTATATCGCCAGAGGTATAGAGATCAGCACCAAGAACCACCATTTCAAGCGCTTATCGTAGACTCCAGAAAGGCTCACGATGAGAACAAGAGGCCATACTGACTTGTGGGTAAGCAGACTAAGAGCCATGGCCACGACAGCCGCCCAATTATAACCTTTGACATACAATAACAATGCCCATACAACAGTGAAATACATCAATGAATTCACTCTTGGAAACACACTGAGTGTTACTCCTTCTAGTGGGAAAAGAGCAAATAGTAGAGCTCCGGGAAAAGCTAACTTAGCATTGTAGTGACCGAAAATCAAATAAACACCAATCACTGAGAGAACGTAAGCAACAAGGGAAATACCCTGCATGTATGTCTTGGGCGACATGTTCTCCAGCAGCGCCCTAAAGAGGGCTACTGCCACTGGATATGCAGGCAATTCCAATGGTGGGTAGGCATCTAACCTTTCGCTCGCAGCAAGATACGCCTTCGAGTCGGTATCATACAGAGCATC
>DAOTZZ010000245.1:0-8612 GCA_034433965.1 Anaerolineae bacterium | reverse complement strand
CCACATGGTCAAGCAGGGGCGCGATCTCGCGGCTGACAATGCCCTGGTAGACAAAGTGCGCGTAGTCGAGAGTGACGCTCAGCCCCGGCACGGCTTCCAGCAGCAGCAGCGCCTGTTCGGGACGCTGCGCTACCGAATCCATATGCGGCTCGAAGGAGATGCGCAGATCGGTGTCTTCCGCTGCTCCCAACATGCGCAGCAAGGCCGGAATGGCGCGGGCCAGGCTGTGATCCGGCCCATCCTGATGCACCAGGCCCGGCGACACGGTGATCCCCGGCGTCCCCAGTGCCACCGCGAAGGGGATCAACCGCTCGAACAGGGTGAGCTGAGCTTCGCGTTGCGCCGGATCGGGCGCATTGGCATAGGGGAGCATCAGGTACAGATCGGTAATGGTCAGATCGAAGCGCTGGAGCAGGTGCAGAATCGTGGCGGCTTCGGCTTCCGGATAGGCAGCAGCCCGATTGATGTCGAGGTGCGGACCCGATCCCAGGTCAATGCAGCGGAACCCCAGCCGCGCAATCGTCCCCACCGCTTCTTCGAGCGGCAGATCGTTGTAGGCCCACGCATGACAGGCTATGCGCATCGTGATCACGCCCCGACCTCCCCAGGCGCACCGCGGACACACGCTCCCCATTATATGCGCGTCCTTCGCGCCGGGCTACCGAGGGACAGTGTGGCCCCGTACGCCGTGTTGGATGGGCGCTATTTCCTGCTATAATGGCCCCTGTTGCGACAGGCTCTTCGCTCACCAGGATGAGGGAGGATGTTTGACCCGCTTTCTGTTCAGATAGCCGTTGCGCGTGCCCGGCGTGCCCCCTACCCCCATAGCTCCAACCCCTTATGAGCATCGGCCTGCTTGTCCGCTGTAGCCGCGAGCTTCTAGACCTGGAGCTTGGGCGCGACGTACAACGCGCGTTTGCTCTCTACGCCGAAGAACTCCTGGCCTGGAATGAGCGCATGAACCTGACGGCCATCACCGATCCGGAAGCGATCGCAATGCGCCACTTCCTAGACTCGCTCTCCGTCAAGCTGGCGGTCACCTTCAGCCCTGGGATGCGCGTGATTGATGTGGGCACCGGAGCGGGTTTTCCCGGCCTGCCGCTGCGCCTGGTCTTCCCGTCTATCGAATTGACCCTGCTGGAAGCCACGACCAAGAAAACCCTCTTCCTGGAGCATATCACCAAACGGTTGGGGCTGAGCAACGTGCGCATCCTCAACGCGCGCGCCGAGGAAGCCGGTCAGGACCCGGCCACGCGCGAAAAGTTCGACCTGGCGCTGGCGCGAGCCGTCGCCCCGATGCCCGTGCTGGTCGAGTATCTGTTGCCCTTCTGCCGCATAGGAGGGCGTTGTGTGGCGCTCAAGGGGGAACACGCCGCCGCCGAAGTGCAGACCGCCGAAAACGCCCTGCGCATCCTCGGCGGGCGGCTGGTCAAGATCATTCCGGTTGAGCTACCCCTGGTGGTGGAGACGCACCATCTGGTGGTCATCGAGAAGATCGCCGCCACGCCACCGCAGTATCCGCGTCGGCCCGGCATCCCTTCGAAACGCCCCTTGTGATCAGGGTGTCGGCCTGGTGACGGTGACGATCTGCCCCTGGTGTACGTGCCAACGCACGGCCCGCCGCAGGAAGCTTTCGGTGAAGATATCCGGCTCGGTAGTCGTCAGCAATGCCTGAGAGACCTGCTCGATGCGCGCCAGCAGATAGGCACGCCGCGTGCTGTCCAGTTCTGCTACTACCTCGTCCAGCAACAGGATCGGCCACTCGCCCAGCGTATCGCGCATCCACTGCAACTCGGCCAGCTTCAGCGCCAGCACCGCCGTACGCGCCTGCCCACGCGAGCCGTACAGCCCCAGGTCGCGCCCATTGACGCGCAGCCGCAACTCGTCGCGCTGCGGCCCGCTGAGCGTCATGCCGCGGGCGATTTCTTCCTGGCGCGTGCGCAGCAGTTGTTCGGCGTACTGGCGCGCGATTTCCTCCGCCCCGATCTCGCGGTTGAGATCAAGCCCCGGCACATCGAAGGAAAGCTGTCCGGAATTATTGGGCGTGGCCAGGAACCCCGGCTGATAGCGCAGTTCCAGGTCTTCGGCCCCGCCAGTCAGGTCAGCGTGGATGCGCCGCGCCTTGTATTCCAGGTCGCGCAGCAGGCGTTGCCGCCCGGCCACGATGATCCCCGCCGATGAGGTGAGTTGGTCGTTCCAGTAATCCAGTTCGTCCGGGCGGGCTTCGCCCTCAGCGATGCGCTTGAGCAGGGCGTTGCGCTGCCCCAGCACCTTCTCGAAGAGCGCCAGCGCCTGGCAATACTGACTGTCTGTCTGGCACAGGGCAGTATTCAGGTAGCGCCGCCGCTCAACAGGCGCTCCCTCGACCAACACCAGGTCTTGCGGCAGAAACATGACAACGTTGATCTGCCCGATCAGGTCCATGACCCGCCGCGTCACGCCGTTGACGCGCACATCTTTTTGCAGGCGCGTCCCGTTCAGGCTGTCCGGCACCTGCGTCAGCGTGATCTCGACGCGGTTATACAGGCCGCTGGCGAGCATCACCTGGGCGCTGATACGGGCGTAGGGCAGCACGTCACGCTCGGCATCCCAGTTGATCAACTGCCGGTCGGTTGTGGTATAGGGCGAATGCGCCGTCGCCAGATAGTAAATCGCTTCCAGCAGGCTGGTCTTGCCCTGGGCATTGGCTCCGTGAATCAAGACCGGCCCTTCTGGCAAGGAGATTTCCAGCCGCGCGTAGTTGCGGAAGTTGTGCAGAGAGAGATGCTCGATACGCATGAACAGGTCGTGGGCCTTCGTGCATCAGGTGCGCCGGTCGACTTTCAAGTATACCGCTGCGCAGGCTCGATCACACGTCGAGCAGTAGCGGCACACCCAGGCGGTACGCTACATACAGCGCATAGAAAAAGCGCTTGAGGGCGGCAATCGTCGCGTCATCCTCCGGATCGGGCATGTGTAGAAATGGGATATTCTCGTCGATCCACGCCTGCGAGGGGGGATGTGCCAGCTGCATCATCACGTCGGCATCCAGATCGGGCGAGACCGCGCCGAAGAACTGCAACAGCACCGATCCGTGCGCCGGATAGATTGGGCCGGAAAGGAACAGTATCTCAAAGACCTGGTCACCGCTGACGGAGAGCGCTTCCAGGTCACGCTGCAATGCCCGCTCGCTCTCCAGGAAGACCCCTGGCTCGGTGCGCAGGGCAGCCGCGGTCTCGCCGGTGTAGCTCAGGTCGCGAATGGCCTGCTGCAGCAGCAGGAAAAGCAGCGGATGGCGATTGTCCGGCAGTTGTTCCAGCAACCAGCGCTCACCCGCCGCCGAGATCGGATAGTTGATCGTCCCCGTACAGCCGAAAGGCTGCCCCCACAAATTGGCCGGGCAATGGGCGCAATGCGCTTCCCAGGGAAGCAGTTCCTGGGCCGCATCCAGCAAATCCTGCACCACGATCAGCTCGGTCTCTTCGCTGCCGTCCGGCAGGCGGCGCACCATCTCGAAAGCCATTTCTGACGGCGGGCGGTAGTCACCGTGATCGCGGTAAAGCCGGATGATGCGCTCCGCCCGGTCGCGCCCCTTCAGGCGGCCCATCAAACCCTCCACCGTGAGGGCGCGCTTCGGCTCGCAATCGAAGTCCACCAGATAGTCAATACCCATGAGTCGCCATTCCTGCACAAAAAAGAGCCGCCCCACGGCCTGCTCAGGCGCGGGGCGGCAACGCTTCACGTCCTGTATGGGCCTGCGTTCAACGGATGGGCAGATCGGGCACGCGACCCTCGATCAACGTCACCAGCGGTGAATAGACCCAGCCTTCCTGTCCGTTGTAGGTGATCAGATACCAGGCACCAGTCGTATTGCGACCCAGGACGACGAATTCCGCCCCTGCCGGGATTTCGCCAATCTCCGCGCCCTTGACGCTGGCTGCGTTGCGCAGCTTAAGAGTCGCCGTCGCCTGCCCGCGCACAGTCACGGTCTGTTCCACCTGCGGGACAAACACCGAGCCTGGCGGTGGCGTTGGCACTACCTCTGTGCTGACAACCAGATCACCGGCTTTGCCGTCGAGCAAAGTGACATAGGGAGCCGAGACCCAACCGCGGATGCCCTGATAGCTGACCAGATACCACGATCCACTGCGATTGCGTGCCTCGACTGTGAGCGTCGCACCTTGCGGCACTGAGCCGATGATCTGCGACGCATAGAGCGATGCTCCGTCGCGCATCCGCACCGTGTCGGTCGTCAGGCCCTGCAACATACGGCGCGGCGGCCCCTCAGGCGGCAGCGCGGGCGGGGCAATAGGCAGATCGAGGCGTGGGATGTCGTCCACAAAGTCCGGCTGTCCGCCGCCTGTCGTATCCTGGTTCTTGGCCTTGTCCGTCGAGTAGAGGTAGACCCATTCGTTGCTCACCCAACCCTGCCGTCCGTCGCCCAGGTCAATGAGCAGCCACGACAGATCGGGCACGCCCCCCAAGACCACATAATCGTCCGGGTAGGAGATCTGCGCGATGACCGGATTGCCCAGCCCTGGGCCGGTGCGCACGTTGACCCTGTTACCGGTCGCGGCGGCCAGCACGCGGGCGGGCGGGGGAGCAGGCGTGGCAACCGTGCCAGCACCACCGCCGCCCACACCTTCGACCAGGAACCAGCGCACCTGCACACGGGCATTACCTGTCGCTTCGTAATACTCCACCTTCAGGTCGTGATTGCCCGCGGTGAGTGCGTAGACATCCGCATCGTAGGTGCGATAGCCTTCGGGATTGCCGTGCCATTCGTTGAGAATCTGCGTCACGTCAATCCACATGCGGACGCCGTCATCCGCCCCCACCTGGAAACGCCAGCGCCCGGTCGTGGGGATGTTGACCGTCGTCGTCCAGCGGACGCTGAAATTGTCGGCGTTGACCTGTGAAGCGGGCGAACCCGCGCCCCAGTCAAAGTTGATGTCGCCATCCACGCGGGTCAGCGAGGGCGCGCCAGACAGGTCGGTATTGTTGTAATAGGAGGCGTTCCAGTTTGCCGGGCCATACACGGTGCCCGCTGCCGGAGCGCCGCCACCCCCGCCGCCGCCACTGAAGTACCATTCGACCTTCACACCGGCATTGCCGCCGGCCTCGTAATATTCCACTTTCAGATCGTGATTGCCAGCCGTGAGTTGATCAATGCTCACTTCGTAAGTGCGGTAGCCTTCCGGATTGCCGTGCCACTCATTCACTATCGGCGTCACGTCAATCCACATGCGAACCCCGTCGTCCGCGCCCACGCGGAACGTCCACTTGCCCGACGTGGGGAAATTGACCGTCTTCGTCCAACGCGCGCTGAAATTGTCTGCAGGGACTGCCGGGTCTGGCGAGCCGCCCGCCCAGTTGAAGTCAATACGATCGTCAATGCGGGTCACCACTGGGCTGCCCGACAGCGTCGGGTTATTGAAGTACGCCGCATTCCACTGTGTGCCGGGGTTGGCCTCGGCCACATCTACCTGGCCAGACCAGAGCGGCCCAGGCCCCAGGATCGCCGCGAGACAGAGCGCCGCGATCAGACTGCCAATGATCAGGTTACGCATGGTCATCTTCCTGTTACCACTCGCCAGCCGGATACAACGCGGGGATTATAAAGTGAGCGCCGCTGATCTGGCAAACTACGCCTGCCCTACACTCTCATCATGCTCCGACGTTGGCCGCTCGCTCCAGCACGCGCAGGGTTTGCTGCGCGGCGCGTTCCCAGGTGAAGGTAGCCGCCTGCTGAAAACCGCGCTCGATCAGACTGGCCCGCAACGCCTCGTCGCTCACCACCCGGTCAATGGCAGCAGCAATCGCTCCCACGTCGCGCGGATCCACCAACAGCGCCGCGTCACCGGCCACTTCTGGCAGGGACGAGGTATTGCTGGTGATCACAGGCGTGCCACAACGCATGGCTTCCAACACCGGAAAGCCGAAGCCCTCATGCAGCGAGGGGAAGACGAGCGCCAACGCCCCGCTGTACAGGGCGGGCACGTCAGCGTCGGCCACATAGCCGGTCATGACGACATCCGGCGCGCCCGCCACCCACACCGGATCGTAAAGCCAGCCCTGTGGCCCGGCCAACACCAACCCCACGTCGCGGATGCCGCTCTGCTCGCGCCACTGCGCATACGCGCGCACGATGCGGGCAATGTTCTTGCGCGGTTGCAAGGTGCCCACGAAGAGCAGATAGCGCTGCGGCAGGCCGTAGCGCTGACGCACTGCTGCCAGCCGGGCAGCGTCGCGCACTGGAGCCAGAGTCGGGTCTATGCCGGGATAGACCAGCGAGATGCGATGCTGCGGGACGTTGTAGTGAGCGGAAATGTCGCGGGCAGTCGCCAGCGAATCGGCGAGGATGCGCGTCGCCCGACGGGTGCTGTGCCGGGTTGACCAGTCCAGGTAACGACGGGCCAGCGACGGATGAGCCTCTGGAAAATACACGTACCCCAGATCGTGCACCGTGACCACCGCCGGCCCAGGGAACCACAGCGGCAGAGTATGCGCCGGTACAAAAGTCACATCGGGGCGGCTACGCCACAGCGCCGCCGCAAAGCGCAGATGTGTCCATATCCTGGGCCAGGGGATAACGCGCTGTTCCACGTGCGAACAGGCGGGAAACAGACCAGGGGCAGGTGTATCGCGAAAATAGAGCACAAAGCGATGCGAAGTCTCCAGCGCGATCAGGGCGCGGATCAACTGCAGGGCATAGGTCTCCGTCCCTGTGCGGCGGGCAACGGTCGCCCGGCTAGCGTCTATGGCGATGTTGAGCGCCGCCATCTCACTTTACCTCGTCTGGCGTCGGAAGGCTGCGGGCAGCAGTATCAGCCCAATCGCCGCCAGAACCAGCGGCCAATAGTCGGCCACCTGATCCAGCAACGCCTGATCTGCCGCGCCGCTGCTCACCCAGTAGGCCGCGCCACCGGCTACCGCGACCAGCGCCGCCAGCCACACCAACCTCAGGTCGTGCAGCCGCTCGATCAGATAGGTCAGAAAGAGGGTGATCGCCAGCGACCAGAGCAACGCGGGCCACCATTCGGTAGCTTCGGGATGTTCGTCCACGCCATAGACGATCGCCGCCAGCACGCCCGCCGTCACCCAGATGGTCAGGCCCACCAACAGCAAGCCGCGCTCACGCCGACCAAAGACAAGCGCGTGAAAGACGAAGGTGAAGCCCAGGCCTAACACTGCCATCCCCGCCAGTGTCGCCGTCGAGAAGTCGGGCACGTCCGCCAGGTCGCGCTCGCGGGCCAGCAGATAGGCGCCCAGGGCAATCAGCCCCAACGCCAGCGGCAACACGCCGATCTGATGCCGCAGCCGACGCCGGAAGTTCTGCGCACGGGGTTGGCGCACCCGCTCTTCGCGCTCAGCGACTTCCTGCGTCGCCTCGCGCTCCGCCCTGGCAGGTTCTGCCACCACAGGCATCACCGGAAAGTCTTCGGGCGGCTCGGTCGGTAAGACTGGCTCGTCCGGCAGGGCGGCCATCGCTTCGCTCAGCGTCTCGATGTCACCTTCCGCTTCCAGCTGTTCCGGCTCGGCGGACGCTTCCAGCACTTCCAGCTCGCGCTCGAAGTCCTCAGCAGAGCGCAGCGGGACTTGCGCGTCTTCCGCTCCTGCGTCCGGACCGCCCAGATCGAGCGTGTCTTCCGGCTCCGCACCCTGCTCTTCGTCGTAGAATTCGCGCTCTTCTGCCACGGCCTGGTATCCTCCCGCCCGCTATTGTAACACCCCCCTCGCCCAGGGCAACTGCGGCACACACCGCTCTACCCAGAAAACTGGCCGCTGCGGTACAATCTCGCCAGGTCTGTTAGCGATTTCACCAATACAGGTGTACGGCGATTCGATGATCCATGTTCCAGACCACAGGTTATCCATCGTGGGCGTGCCCGTCGACTCGGCCACGTTCGAGGATATGCTGGCTCAGATCGAAACGTGGATCGCCCGCCGCGACCGCGTCTATCAGATTTGCACTGTCAGCCCGGAATTCGTCATGATCGCCCAGGATAACCCGGACTTCATGCGCGTCTTGCACCGGGCTGACCTGTGCGTGGCCGACGGAGTCGGGCTGCTGCTGGCAGCGCGCCTGCTGGGGCGTCGTCTGCCGGAGCGCGTCACTGGCTCCGATGGCGTGCCGCTGATCGCGCGCCGCGCCGCCGAACGTGGCTGGAAGCTGTTCCTGCTGGGCGCAGCGCCGGGCGTCGCCGAACGTGCTGCCGCCCGCCTGGTCGCCGACAACCCCGGCCTGATCATTGCCGGTACTTACGCGGGCAGCCCTGCCCCTGCCGAAGAAGAGGAAATCGTCGCCCGCGTCAATGCCAGCGGCGCGGACGTTCTCTTTGTCGCTTATGGCGCGCCGCAACAAGACCTGTGGATTGCCCGCAACCGCGACCGCCTGACAGTCGCTGTCGCCATGGGCGTGGGCGGGACGTTCGACTTCATTGCCGGAGTCGTGCCGCGCGCGCCGCGCTGGATGCGTCGCCTGGGCCTGGAATGGCTCTACCGGCTCTACCGCCAACCCTGGCGCTGGCGGCGGATGCTGCGCCTGCCGCGTTTCGTATGGGCGGTGCTCACGCGGCGGGAACGCCCTCTGCCTTCGGCTGGAGAGGACAGAGTACCATGACCATCTACCT
>DAOTZZ010000244.1:0-3253 GCA_034433965.1 Anaerolineae bacterium | reverse complement strand
GTCACCGTGTCGCCGGCGTTCAGGTCGCGCTGCACGTCGAGCAGCATGATATGGTAACCGCCCGGCTTGAGTTCGACGCTACCGTGCGCGGGCACCTCGATCGCCTGCACAGGGCGCATCTGCATCACGTCGTTCTCGCCCACGGTCGTCTCGTGAATCTCGACCGCCCCGGCAATCTCCGGACTGACCGCCGCTCCGACCAGTTGATCGGGCGTATCGCCCGCGTTCTCGATGACCATGAACGCGCCGGTCACACGCCCCGTGGCCCCCTGACTGCCCATGTCATGACCGCCCATCGCGCCCTGCTCCGCCTGAGCCATAGCGCCAACGGTCGCCCGCACCCAGGCGTCGCGCACAGAAAGGGCAGGCGGGGTTGGGGTTGGCGTAGTCTCCTTCTTGCTGTCACCTGAACAGGCTGCCAGCGCCAGACCGACCAGCGCCAGCGCCAAAACGTACAAGATGAGCGGGCGTCTCATGCGGATCACCTGTCTTCCTCCTGCAACAGCGCCTCGATTTCGGCAACCTGCCGCTCGCTGAGTGGGCCATAGTCGAGGGCGCGGGCGTTCTCTTCCACCTGCGCCACCGTCTTGAAACCGGGAATGGGGATGGTCTGCGCCGAAATGGCCCACAGCCACCCCAGCGCCGCCTGCGCCAGGGTGCGCCCGTCGCGCGTCAACACGTCGCGCAGCCGGGCCAACCGTGCCAGGCGCTCCGCCTGCGGCCCCTGGCTCAAGTCCCAGTTGTGACGCACGTCGTCGGCGGGCAGGCGCGAGTCCGGCGTGAATTTGCCAGTGAGCAGGCCGCGCCCTAGCGGACCGCGTACGATCACCGCCAGGTTGTGCTCGCGGGCCAGTTGCAGCATGGCGTCGTTGCGCTCGAACAGATTCATCTGACACTGCACGGCCACGCAATGCTCACCCTCGGCGAAGATGCGCGCCCGTTCTGGGTCGTCGGTGCTCCAGCCGTAATAGCGAATCTTGCCCTCGCGCACCAGGTCTTCGAGCGTCTCGCGCACTTCCAGAGCGCGCTCCAGATCGTAGTCGCCCAGGTGAAACTGATATAGATCAATATAGTCGGTATTCAGGCGGCGCAACGAGTCTTCGCAGGCGCGACGGATATGGGCCGGATCGGCAGCCCTGCCGATGATCTGCCGCGATCCTTCGGCGAACACGCGCCCGAACTTGGTGGCGATCACCACCCGGTGACGCACCCCCGCCAGGCCCAGCCCCAGCAGGCGTTCACTGTGCCCCGTGCCATAGACATCGGCGGTGTCCCAGAAAGTCACGCCGAGTTCCAGGCCGCGATGAATGGCGCGGATGGACTCGGCGTCGTCCACGTGCCCCCAGCCCACCGGTCGGCCCTGTTCGTCCCACACCGGCCCGCCGATGGCCCAGGTGCCCAGCCCCAGCGCGCTGACTTCCAGACCGCTACGTCCCAACGTGCGTGTGAACACGGTCATCTCTTCCTGCGCAACCTGCTGCTCCTCAGACACCACACACAGGCGGCAGCGAGGACGGTGATAGTCTCCAACATGTCCGGTGTACATAGGCGCTCCTGGACGGTGTGTGCTCCACCTGTTCGACGAAACCGTCCAGCCCCTTTATAAGTCATCCGGCATGTTCGAACAATGTGATTTCTGTCACAATCTGCCCGCAGCGACCGTCACGCTTCTGGCGGTGCAATGGTGAAATCGAACGATTCCCGCACCGGCGCGCGCGCCAGACTCAGCGCTGCGCCAGCGTGTCGCAGAAAGTCCAGGCCGCTCACCTCTACGTCGGCGCGCCAGTCGCCCGGCTCTAAAGGCACGTTGGCCCCATAGTGAAAGCCCAGTCCAGGCGCGATCACCGGCTGAAAGGGTACGGTGATCTCCACCCCATAGCGGCGGAAAGTGACCGTCACCGTTGCGCCAGGGAGTTTCTGCTCATAGTTAACCGCGTGATCGGTGACATCTACCAGGTAGTAACGGCTGCCCGGCTCAATCTCCAGCGGCTCGCTGACGCCGTCCTGCACCGCGTAGAGTTGCCGCGGCTCGTCGAGATAGCTCAGCACGATGTGCAAGCCGTCGCGCATGACTTCGCCGATCAGCTGCGGCGTGCTGCTGCCGATCACCTGCCCCTGCTCATCCAGGGAGAAGCGGCCCGACCACTCGACTGGCTCCAACCACAGGTTTTGCGCGCCTTCCTGCCGCAGCGCCTGCACCGGACTGATGGTCACCGTCCATTCATAGGTAGCGCCGGCGGGAACACGGTAATTGTCCCCAAAGTGATAGCCGTGCCCCGGCGCGTACATGGCGGGCGCGGCAGCCTGCACGATCACCGTGCCGGTGTCCGCGCGGCGCACTTCCAGCGACACGGTTACCGGCAGGCGCTCGCCCAGGGCCAGCGTCGCGTCGTTGACATCTACGGTGATGTGTTTGAGCTCGGCGTCTGTGATATCCCCGCCGCAAAGCTGCAACTGCCCCTCCACCACCTGATAAAGCTGCGCCGCGGGACTCACGTTGAAGATGAGTTGCATCCCGTCGCGAGTCTCGGTCACCAGACCGGCGCTATGCGTATGGGCAGCGTAGCTGATGGGCGCAGTCGTCGGGCAATCGTCGTTGTCTCCGGGGCGAAAGGTGATCAGCGCGATGACGAAGACTGGCACCAGCACCAGCAGAAAAATCAGCGGGTAGATCAGCAGTTTGCTTCCGTGCATCAGCCATCCCCTGCCCTATGACGGGCGCGGCAGCGCATCAATCTGTGCCACCAGAGCCAAGTCCAGGTCGGTGATGCCACCCTGATCGTGCGTCATCAGGCTCACGGAAAGATGCTTCCAGCCGTGCAGCCGCAGATCGGGGTGATGGTTGGCCACCTCGGCCAGGTGCCCGATGGCATTCAAGAACAGCAGCGCCCCTGCAAAGTTCTTGAAGGTAAATTCAGCGTGCAGTTGCCCGTCCTCGCCCAGGTGCCAGTCTGGATGTGCGGCCAGGCGCTCGCGAATTTCCTGCGGAGTGTAGGTCTTCAGTGTGCGTGCCATGAGGCCCTCCTGGGTCAACCTGACGGGATTTGTGAAGCCTATAACCAGATTATAGCCCGGCACAGCGCCGGTTGGCAGCGTGTCGGCTACTGAGGTCCAGACGTAAATGGCTGACCGGGACTGTGAAAGCCTCACCGATAGCCCCTCACCCTAAGTCCCTCTCCCTCAAGGGGCTGAGGGGGCGACACTAGAAACGAAGAGACTCATGTGGCACACTTAGGGACTGAAAAAAAGGAGG
>DAOTZZ010000243.1:0-9470 GCA_034433965.1 Anaerolineae bacterium | reverse complement strand
CAGGTCTTCCAGCGAGAAGAAGGCCATCTCCGGCTCGACCATCCAGAACTCCATCAGGTGCCGGCGGGTCTTGAACTTTTCGGCGCGGAAGGTGGGGCCGAAGCAGTAGACCTTGCCGAAGGAGGCCATGTTCGCCTCGTTATAGAGCTGACCGGTCTGTGCCAGGTAAGCGGGCACACCGAAGTAATCAATGGCGAAGAGGGTAGTCGTGTTCTCACCCGCGGCGGGCGTCAGGATGGGCGTATCTACCAGCAGGTAACCGTGCTCGTCCAGCCAATTGCGAATGGTGCGGATGATGGTGGCACGCACGCGCAGGATCGCCCACTGTCGCAGCGAGCGCACCCACAGGTGCCGGTGATCCATCAGGAACTCGACGCCGTGCTCTTTGGGCTGTATGGGATACTCGTCGGCCAGTTGGTAGAGCTTGAGGCTCTTGATGGATAGCTCATACTTGCCTGGATAGCCGGGGGCGCGATCATCGGCGCGCACCGTGCCCGTCACTTCCAGCGACGATTCCTGCGTCAGAGACATGACCAGGGCAAAGGTCTCGGCGTCCAGTTCCTTCTGAAAGGCCACACACTGCACAATGCCCGTGCCATCGCGCACGAGCAGGAATTGCAGTTTGCCCTTGTCAGTGCGGTTGTACAGCCAGCCGCGCAGGGTTACTTCCTGCCCCACGTAGTTGGCAATATCGCTGATCTGAATGATGGTCACACAGGCACCCCTTCTGTGCTATAATGCAATAAGAGAGATGGCATACGGGAGAGCAACGCCGCTCTTTACCCGACCGACCGTATTCTATCGCCCGCAGCAGGGCCGGTCAAGCGAGGGGTGCAGCGATCTTGCGGAAAGAAGGGACATAGTCTTGTCCCAACCATCGGTCAAAGTGGCGCGGAGAAACTTTTATTTTCTTCTTATTTTCTGCTGCTAAAATTGCTAAGGGTTTGGTGGGAGTCATTCCACACACCTGTTTCGCGCCACTCCTGTTGATACGCTCACATCACTACAAGCGGGAGCAATCCCAAAAGGAGGTTACAAATATGCCCGGTGCCGCACCATCCTTCATCGAGATGGAGCTGCGGTCTCTGGACACGCGCCGTCACTGGTCACCCACATCCCAGGCATATGCGCCCGCCGATGTGTTGCTGGGCTATCTGGCGGATGGCTGGCAACTCAGCCCGGTTGTCGGCCTGGAAGAGCACTGGCATGCGGGGGCACGCCGCGTGGATGTGTATCACTTTGAGTTGACCAAGGACAATCAGGTGATGGTGTTGCCGGTGCAGAGCAATCCCATCGTGCGCCGTCTGCTGCACGATCGCAAACTGCGCGTGGTGCTGCTGAAGCGCGACAAGGTCTCGATCACCGGCGAGCACGAACCGGTTAATTGAGCAGGGCGCCTGTCCTCGTGCCGCATTCCAGGATGCTTCAGGCGCGCTGTGCGCCTGGACAAAAGTAGTTCTTGCCAGTACCACACGCATCCGGCTACCAGGCCGGATTTTTGTTCCCTCGCTTACGGCGCGCCCGCCGAGACTTTGCGCGGCCCCAGCCAGCGCCGCATGCGCCCCGGCAGCAGCGGGGCGATGCGCGCCCATTCCTCCGGCGCGAAGGGGCGTAACGCCAGCAACCCCGTCCCGTAGACCAGCGGCGAAAGGATCACACCGGCCAGTGGCGCGACCTGCCACAAGGCCAGCGTCACGCCCAGCAGGGCCAGCGCCGCCAGCGCCGGTCGCCACAGGGCGCGCGGCCAGCGGATCGCGCCCAGTTCCTGGCGGATGATCAGGTAGAAGGCGACGAACAATACCCCTTCCGACAGGATGGTGATGACGGCTGCCGCGCGATAGCTGTAGGCGGGCAACAACAGCAGATTGGTGATCACATTGAAGATCACTCCCGCGGCGAAAGCGGCCATCAGGGTACGCTGTCGGTCGAGCGCGACGATCACGTAGTTGGTCACGCTGTTGATCCAGCCAATGGGAATGCTCCAGATCATGATCTGCAGCGCAATGCCACCGGCGGGCAGATACTCGGCCCCGCCCAGCACACGGATCAGCGGTGAGGCGATGAAGGTAGTGATCACCGCTACGGGCAGCGCCACCATCACCAGCAACTTGACCGCCAGCAAATAGTTGCGGCGCAGCGCGGCGCGGTCTTCGTGCGCCTGACGGGCCATCACCGGCAGCAGGGCCATGGTCAGGAAGGCGGGAATGATGTTCAGCGCGTCGAGCCACTTGTAGGCCGTCGAATATTGCCCGACGACCGTGTTGCCATTGATCGCCTCCATCAGCACGATGTCAATCTTGAAGAAGACGGTCGCCAGCAGGTGATTGATCATCAGCGGCCAGCTCTCGCCAACCATGAGCCGCAGCAAAGACGGGTCGAGTCGCTCGGTGAAGACGCCGTGCGCCAGCGGGCGGGCCAGCCAGCCCAGCACTCCCAGTGTGACCAGGTTGGTGATCACCGCGCCACCGGCCAGCCCCACCACGCCCCAGCCCAGCAATAGCGTGCCCAGCCCCAGCGTCACCTTGACGATGGTGCTCACGGTGGTGATCGCTGCCGGATACTCAGCTTTCTCGAAGGCATAGAAGAGCGCCGTCAGCCCTGTGCTGATGCTGCCCGGCAACAAGCCGATATACAGCAAGATGATGGCGGCGATGGCCTGCCCTTCCAGCGGCGGGCTGACTGTCGCCTGGCGCACGGCCAGGAAGCCCAGCAGCAGGGGGATACTCAGCGCCGAAAGCGCCAGTCGCAGTGCCGTGCTATTGAACAGGTAGCGCCCCGCCGCGCTCCGGTCGCGGGCCACCTCGCGCGTCAGCAGCGTGTTCAGCCCGAAGTTGGTGAGGATGTCGAACCAGCCGAAGATGACGATGGCGTAGTAGTAGATTCCCGCGTTCGCCGGGCCGAGGATGCGCAGCATGATGAAGGCGAAGGCGAAGTCAATGGCCCGGTTGAACAGGTTGAGCACGATGGGCGCCAGGCTGTTCTTGGCGATGCGGCGGGCGCTGTCGGCGTCGTCTTCGGCGCGGTAGACCCGTCGCCACAGCCACAGCATGAGCATGAAGATGATCAGCATCCCGCTGAGGAACGACAGGAATGCGCCGATCTGAAAGGTCGGCGGACTGTAGCGGAAGCGCACCGTCCACGCGCCAGGGGATAGCCGCACGCCGCGAAAGTTGCCGTTGACAAGGCGAATTGCTGTTTCCTGCTCCTGATCTTCGGCGCTCCCCGCCGGGCGGACGAACGCTTTCCAGCCGGGGTAGTAGCTATCGGCCAGCACCAGCCAGGACTCGGCGCTGACCTCGGCCTCAATTGTCACCTCAATAGCACCGTAAGCGGCGATCTTCGCAGGGACCGGATCGGTTTCGTGTTCGGGTGTCGGCCAGTGATAGACCAGGTCACACGACTCGCTACCGCCGAAATCTTCGATGACCACGCGCCGTGGATCGGCGGTGAAGTCCGGGCTGCGGATGATCGTGGCAAAGTCAGCGGGCTGCGCGCCGCAGAGTGGCTCGGTGAGGTCGTAATAGGGCAGGGTGTAGGCGCGCGGCAGGGCGTCCAGGTTCTCGTAGATGCTCACCGCTTCGTCCACGTACACCTCGCGCAGACCGAGAGCCTCGGCATCTGCCACCACCCAGTCGGCGACGATGTAACGCACGTTGAGCAGATCGAGCAGCGGCGAGGCGAGCGCCGCCGTGTTATCCCAGGCGATGGGATCAATGCGGTTGTGCAGCAGCCCACCCTGCGGCGCAATCAGCCCCATATATGCCGCATACTGCCTGGGGATCATGCTGTCGTAGCCACGGGCGTCGTGCAGATCGTAGCGCCAGGTGCTGTTGGCGTGCAGCGGGTTCTCGCCGAAGTTGACCGTCGTATAGCGGAATGGCCCTTCCTCCTTCTGCCGTTCCTGCAACCAGCGGATCGTGTCCGGCGTATAGTCCAGCCAGGCCGGATCGGCGGAAGGGTTGAAATCCCAGCCGGCGACCATCAGGTCGAGCGCGATCACGCCCACAGCCAGCACCGTCCACAGGGGAGCGCCGCCCAGTCGGCGAGGCAGACGCGCCCCGCTCCTGCTCAGCCAGATGGCCGCGCCCGCTGCGACGACGACTATCCCCAACCGGAGAACATTCCAGAACTCGTAACTGTAGAACGCCTGCGCATTTGGAAATGCCTGATCGGCTTTCGCCAGCCCTGTGAAAAGGCGTTCCACCAGCGGCGCGAACGAGTCATAGGCCGCGCGGGAGAGCAGCAATCCGCCGAGAATCGCCGCGCCGAGCGCGATCAACCCGCCGCCCAGCCCCTTCACCCAGCGGGCACGCTCTGCCGCCGCCTGGCGCAGCACGTCCACGCCGAACCCTGCCAGCGCCGCCGCGCAGAACGTGAACGGCCACACCCAGCGGAACGGCGTATGCAGTTGGTTGATGTTGGGAAACGCGTAGTACAGCACGGCGTAGGTAGGCAGTCCGAAGGCAAAGGTCAACGAGGTGAATGCCAGCAGGCCCAGGATCAGCCGGTGAGGGGCCGCCGCGCCGCCTGATGGAGTCGCTCCTGCCGTGCCCTTGCCCCGCGCCAGCAATCCCACCGCCGCCAGGACAAGCGTCAGAATGCCCACATACGCCCCGCCCTCGACGTAATTCTTGATGCCGAAGTCGGTATCGGTCACGCGGACGAAGCCGCCAGCGCATTCGGTACACGGGCGTTGCCAGTCCTGGGCGACCATCTCCCAGGTGAAGACATCGCGGTAACTGTGCTGGGCCGGGTTGCCGTAGGCATTGGGCAACACGAATTTGGCAATATGCCGCGCAGGGAAGGCGTAGCCGCGCACCTGCTCGAAGCTGGCCGCTGCCTCGCGGAAGTTGCGCGTCCCCAGTTCGTAGAGCGGCAGGAATTGTGCCGCGCCCAGTCCCAGCCCCAGCGCAACCATCAGCAACAGCGATCCTGCCGGGTGCAGTAGCCGTCGCCAGGCGGCGCGATCGCGCCACCACATCCATAGCAAGCGCGCCGCCGCCCAGTACGCCATGACAATCAGCGTGTAGTAGGTGATCTCGACATGCCCGGCGAAGATGTTCATCATCAGCGCCAGCGCGCCGAGCGCGATCCAGGGGACGGTCGCCGGACGGTCGCCGCGCAGGGGCCGCCGCTCGATGGTGAATTCGATCATCAACAGCAGCAACGGCAACCAGGCCGCGCCGGAGATCATCATGGGGAAGACGACGCTGACGATGAAAAATGCGCTGAACTGATAGGCCACGCCCGCGGCTGCCCCCGCCGCCCGGCTGAGCCGCACCCCTCGCGCGAACAGATACATCAGCGCGCCCGCCAGCCAGAGCTGACTCACCGTGAACCAGCCATAAGCGCGCGGCAGCGGCAGGAGATAGTACAGGATGCTGAAGGGGTAGAGTGCGCCGTGTTGCCCCGCTGCCAGGAAGGGCGTCCCCGCGAACTGGTTGGGTTGCCAGAGCGGAATCACGCCCTCTGACAGGCTGCGCCGGATGAACGTCTTCCACTGGTAGTTTTGCAGCACCAGATCAGAGAGCAGGGCGTTGTGCGGGATTTCCGGCACGCCGAGGGCGTCGCGTGCGCTACGCCATGGTTCGTATTGATAGAGGTTGTCGGCGGGGATCAGCGTGCGGTCGCCGAGCGTGACCGGCGCGAAAAACAAGAGTGGCAGAAGCAACAGCCCTGCCACGATCAGTGCGTCGGGGAGGACTCTACGCAGCATCACCATCCCAGGCGGTCAGGAAGCGGAGACGGGCAGCCGGTCTTGAGGCGTCAGGTGACGGTGTCGCCACCACACCTGCCACACACGCAGCGCTGCCTCGCTCTGCACCTTGAAGCTCATCTTCGACCGGCCCTTTTTGCGGTCGGCGAAGTAGATCGGCACTTCGGCGGTGCGATAGCCCAGTTTCTCGGCCACGTAGATCGTCTCCACCTGGAAGACATAGCCGCTGGAGCGGATGCGATCCAGGTCAATGCCCTTGAGCACTTCGGCCCGCCACAGGCGGAAGCCGCCGGTCGCGTCCTTGGTGTGCGTGCGCAGAATCAGGTTGACGTAGATGCTGTTGGCCCACCAGCTCAGCAACTTGCGCCCGATGCCCCACGTCTCGTCCACGCTCCCGCCTTTCGTGTAGCGCGAGCCGACCACGATGTCGCAGCCACAGGTTTGCATTTCGGCGACCATGGCCGGGATGTACTTGGGATCGTGCGAGAAGTCGCAGTCCATCTGCAAAATGTAGTCCGCGCCCCGCTCGAAGGCCACGCGGAAACCATCAATATACGCTGTGCCCAGGCCACGCTTGGTCTGGCGGTGCAGCACTTCCACCCGCCCCGGATGACGAGCGGCCAGCGCATCGGCGATCTGCCCCGTGCCGTCGGGCGAATTGTCGTCCACTACCAGCACCGACAGTTCTACTGGCAGTTCCAGCGCCAGCAGCCGTTCGACCATTGTCTCCAGGTTCTCTGCCTCGTTATAGGTCGGCAGCACGACCATCAGTTTCATGATTATTTCTCCGCAGCCAGCATGCCGAAGCGTTCTCCGCTCACCGCTTCGGGGCGAGAAGTTGCCCCCGCCAGCCCCAATCATACCGCGAAACCGCGCGTTTGTCGGCGGGCTTTCTGGGGGGATCGCCGAGGCGCGGCGAGCACGGGTGCATTCGGATTTGGGGGCAAGAACTCAGCACAGAAGTGATCTCAGGAAGACTTTGCGAATTCCGCTAGTTTACCTCACCCCTAAATCCCCTCTCCGCGTGTGGAGAGGGGACTTAGCCAGATGCTTACTCCCCCTCTCCGTGTATGGAGAGGGGGCCGGGGGGTGAGATTTTCAAACGATCTCCGAAGCCTGCCCAAAAAAGCGAATGCACCCGCGAGCACAGGCAGATTGTTTTGTAATGCGGGTTGTGATTTATAATGGCGGCCATGCAACGCCTGTTGACGCTGTTCACCGTGCTGATCCTGGGCGCGTTGGTGCTTATGATCCCACTGCGCCCCGCCCCCTACGCCATCGCGCAGAGCGCTGTCAGTTTGCCCCCGCCGCACCTGGGCTATGGGATTCACGTCGGCCCGCATACCAGCGTCAGCCCGGCCCTGGTAGATCAGTTGCGCATGGACTGGGTGAAGGTCTACGAAGTCGGGCAGGTTGCCGCCTTCAGCCATAAGCGCGTGCTCTATCGCATGGATTTGCCCTGGCCTTCCAACTGGGAAGCGTTCCGCGTCAGTGTGCGTCAGCGCGCCACCGAACTGGCTGCCCTGGGCGTAGACGCCATCGAAGTGCACAATGAGCCGAACCTGGCCCTGGAATGGCCACACGGTCCCAACGCCTGGGAATACACGCAGATGTTGCGCGTGGCCTATACGCAGATCAAGGCCGTCGCCCCGCAGATCATCGTCGTGTCGGGCGGGCTGGCCCCCACCATCACCACTGGCGACCGCGGCGCGATCAGCGACATTGACTACGCCGCCGAAATGCTCGACAACGGCGCGGCGCAATGGTTCGATGCCTTCGGCTATCACCCCTACGGCTACAATCAGCCGCCCGAAGCCGAGCCGGACTACGATACGCTCAACTTCCGCCGCGTCGAGCTGATCCGCGCCCTGTTCGAAGAGCGGGGCATTTTCGACAAGCAAATCTGGCTGACCGAGTTTGGCTGGCTGCGCGATCCCGCTGAAGACGGCATCACCTGCTCCGATAGCGACCCGAACTTCGCAGGGTTCGCCTGGCTGCGCGTCTCCGGGCAGACGCAGGCCGACTACACCGTCCGGGCCTTCGACTGGGCCGACCGGCACTGGCCGTGGGCCGGGCCAATGTTCCTGTGGAACCTCAACTGGGCGCTCTATCCGCCGGACATGACGCCGCTGTGCAGCCATATGCGCTGGTTCAGCCTGCTGCGTGCCGACGGCTCCCCGCTGCCCGTCTTTCAGCGCGTGGCGGCTATGCCCCGCCGCTTCAGCGATTACCTGCCGCGGCTGACCCTCTACGCCCGCGACATGACCGCCGAAACTGGCCTGGCCTGCCCCGGCTCGGTGCTGGTGGGCGAATTCCAGGTGGTCAATAGCGGCTATCCGGGGACATTCACTGCGCAAGTAGAGGGAGTCAGCCCGCCAGACGGGCCGGCGCTCGAAGTGTACCCGCCGCGCGTTTCCAGCGGTGACACGGTGCAGGTCTACGCCGACACCACCAACCTGTTGCCGGGCCTGCATACCATCTACGTCAATGTGACAGCGACCATCGGCGAACAGATCGTCGCCGAGATGATCCAGGGCTACATTGTCGTCACCGAAGGCGGCTGCTGAGCACGCCCGGCCTCTCTTTTGCCCACCGATGGCTGCTCGCTAGAAGCTCTGGTAATTCCAGGGGTTAACCGGCGCACCGCCCGGCCCGCGAATCTCGAAATGCAGGTGTGGGCCACTCGACCGCCCGGAATTGCCTGTCACGGCGATATTCTGTCCCGCCGTGACCGTCTCCCCGCAACTGACGAATGCGCCATTGAGGTGACCGTAGAGGCTCAGCGTGCTGCCGTGTGCGATGACCACCGTGTAACCGTAACCCCACGTGCTCATGCCGCTGAAGATCACCGTGCCGCCGCCCGCCGCAAAGACCGGCGTGCCCGGCGGGACGGCCAGGTCAATGCCGCCGTGATTCCACGAGTAATCCTGAGTGATGCGGTAGCGGGCATAGATCGGCGGGCTGACCGGCGGGGAGCCACCAGACACCACTTGCTTCCCGCACGATCCCGGATCGCCGATGGCAAATGCCGCCACTTCTGCGCCGACCGTGATCCCCGCGCCCACCGGATTGCTGCCGTCGGCGCTCGTCCGCGCCATGACGATGCCTGGGTCCCAGTAGATCGGCTCGGTCGAACCAGTGCCGCCCGGCACGATCACCCACAACCCTTCGGGCAACACCGTTTCCGGCTTCGCCCCGAAGAGCGTGTTGAACTCAGAATCGATGATCGCGTAGGGATCAACCTGGTACATCTCGGCGATCTCGGCGATTGTCTGTATTCCCTGCACACGGTGATAGACCCCATCCACCGGCAGGATGTTCAGTTCCAGCCCGATGCGCATGGCGTTGACATAAAAACGGTCGTTCGACCAGATGATCGTCTTCTCGTCCAGCCCAAACCGCGCGGCGATGTCGCGCAGATTGTCGCCTTTCTTCACTTTGTAGGTGATCACCGTGCTGCGGGGGCGTTCGGGGATGATCGTCAGGGGATCGAACTGTCGGGCAATGCTCTGACCGGCCATGGCCACCGTCAGCGGACCTTCCAGCGCCGCCATGACCGTCTGCGGATCGGCGGTGGGGCGCACCCACTCCACCGGCGGCAGCGTCGGCGTCGGCGGGATGGTGGGCAGCGGGGTGGGATATTCGACAGCGGCAATGCCCAACACAGGCAAATGAGTGGCAGTCGGCGCGGCGGGAGCAGGAGTTCCCCCAGGGCGCAACGCAATGATCACAGCCAGCGCGGCCAACACCAGCG
>DAOTZZ010000242.1:0-3581 GCA_034433965.1 Anaerolineae bacterium | reverse complement strand
GTCTGTCTGCACGGTGAAGAACCCGCTCTGAGTGCGGATGACCAACCCTGTCAATCGTTCGCTCACGCCTTTTCTGCGCTCCCTCTCAACAAACACCTGTGCAATAAAGCAGCGCTGCGTGTAGGTCACTGCCCCGCAGCGCTGCGATCGCTCGTCTGGCGGAACTGACCAGCATGTCTCAGGTGTGCACCTCCGGCTGCGGAGCAGGGACACCCGCCAACAGGCAAATTTCGCCCTCGCAGGTCAAACGGCAGACACACTGCCAGGGCGAGCCAGTTTCAGCATAGCATGAGCTATGCGGCCAAGTCAACGGGGGCCAAGGTGATCTTCGGGTTTTGGGGCAATAGTATTGAACCGCAGAGAGGCACTGATGATCTGCCGTGTTCGTTTCCTTGGCATACCATATCTAGGGGCTGTTATGAACTTGTGCGCGGTGTTTTTCCCTCACCCCTGCGCCCCTCTCCCACGCGACTGCGTCGCGGGGCGAGGGGAACGGCCTGCGCTGTCACTCGCTGGCGCAGCGGAACAGCGCCGCTACGAGCGACACCCCTTCCCCGCAGCGCGGGAGAAGGGGTTGGGGTTGAGGGAGAAAAAGTGCATAACACGCTCTAGGCGCAGAGAGCGCAGAGGAGGACCTATCGAGCGTGTCGGGTAAGCCTTCGACCGTGGTGCGCGTAGACCTGGCTCGCCTGGACGAGCTGATGCACATGGTCGGCGAACTGGTGATCAGCCGTGTGTGCCTGGAAGAGCAGTCACCTGTTGCTGCGCGCGGCATTGATGTGCAGCGGGTGACAGCGCGGGCGCGCGCACTGGGCTGGCCGCAGACCGGTGAAGCCTTGAAAGGAGTTAGCGCCGACACCAGGCAGTCTTTGTCACAAATGGTCTGTCACATGCCCCTAGAAGAGCTGCCCGAATTGAGTATAATAGCGGGGCGCGATGCCCGGTGTGGGGCAGGCATCGAACAGGGACAAAGAATGCCAGTACCATATTGTCACATTTGCGAACAGAACGAGCTGGAAAAGCGTCAATACGGGGAGGCCTCGCTGGCCCAGGGCGATTATTGCCCGATCTGCTATCGTCCGACGTGTCGCTATCACATGGGGCGCGTGCGCTGGCGTTGGAAGGCGACCGGTCGCCTGGATAGTGCCCTGATCTGCCTCGAGTGCAAGAACGCCTACCGTCACCGCGAGTGGGATACCTACAATCGCGACTGGATCAGTTAGCCTCGCGATACGCTTGACAGTGGCCTGCGTTCCGTCTATCATCATCAGCAACGACTGAGAACCGGAAGAGTACGCCCCTGAGCGCCGGACAGGGAACCGCTTCACCGACTGAGAGGGCGGGACGGGTCACGCCGGGGCGGAATGGGCCGGGGAGTCGCGCGGAGGAAATGCCGCGCCGGGTTCGCCGCCGTTAGCCGGGCGCAAGGAGTGAGGCTGGCTCCGCCTGCGAATCCGCCATCACCGGCGGTTTTTTTTGTTTGTTGCGGGGCAGCCAGCCTAACCAGGGTGGCACCACGGGTAACAGACGCCCGTCCCTGTTCGTAGCGGGGACGGGCGTTTTTCATTTGGTGGCAGTGTGGTGACTTCGGTCGCCTGTTAGTGCACAAGGAGAAAGCCATGCCCGACAAAATCCACACCAAGTATCTGCTCTCCGAAGACGAAATGCCGCGCGCCTGGTACAACATCCTGCCCGACCTGCCGCGCCCGTTGCCGCCAGTGTTGCATCCGGCCACGCAGCGACCGGTCGGGCCGGATGACCTGGCCCCGCTGTTCCCCATGGCGCTGATCTTGCAGGAGGTGAGTCAGGAACGCTACATCGAGATCCCAGAGCCGGTGCGCGCGGTCTACGCGCAGTGGCGGCCCAGCCCGCTTTTCCGGGCGCGGCGGCTGGAAAAGGCGCTCGATACGCCCGCCCGCATCTATTACAAGTACGAGGGAGTCAGCCCCGTTGGCAGTCACAAGCCCAACACCGCTGTTGCCCAGGTCTACTACAACAAGCTGGAGGGCACACGCAAGATCAGCACCGAGACCGGTGCGGGGCAGTGGGGATCGTCGCTGGCGATGGCTGGCGCGTTCTTCGGCGTAGAGATCGAAGTCTTCATGGTCAAGGTGAGTTACCAGCAGAAGCCCTATCGCCGCCTGATGATGGAAGCCTTCGGGGCCACAGTGCACGCCAGCCCTACCAACCTCACCGACGCCGGTCGTGCCATCCTGGCACAAGACCCCAACAGCCCCGGCAGCCTGGGCATTGCCATCAGCGAGGCGGTCGAAGTCGCCGTCAAGAACCCCGATGTCAAGTATTCGCTGGGCAGCGTGCTCAACCATGTGCTGCTGCATCAGACTATCATCGGCGAAGAGGCTTTGCTGCAAATGCAGAAGGCCGACGATTACCCCGATGTGGTGATCGGGTGCGTGGGCGGTGGCAGCAACATGGCTGGCTTGGTGTTGCCTTTCGTGCGCGAACGCCTGAACAAGGGGCTGCCGACGCGCTTCCTGGCCGCCGAGCCGACAGCCTGCCCCAGCATGACCAAGGGCGTCTACGCCTACGATTTCGGCGACACGGTGGGCATGACTCCGCTGGTCAAGATGCACACCCTGGGGCACGACTTCATGCCGCCGGGCATTCACGCGGGCGGGCTGCGCTATCATGGCATGGCCCCCATCATGTCGCTGCTGCACGAGGAGGGTATCATCGAGGCGCAGGCGTATCACCAGAACAGCGTCTTCGACGCCGCGGTGCAGTTCGCGCGGGCGGAAGGCATCGTCCCCGCGCCGGAGAGCGCACACGCCATCCGCGCGGCTATCAACGAAGCGCTGGAGGCCAGAGAAGCCGGACAGGAGCGCGTGATCCTGTTCAACCTGAGCGGGCACGGTCACTTTGACATGGCCGCCTACGAGGCCTATTTTGCGGGCAAGCTGGAAGATTACGACTACCCGGCTGAGGCAGTGCTGGAAGCGCAACAACGTATGCCGCAGGTGGACGAGTCGGCGCTGGCCTGAGATACGCGCTTCCAAAACGCAGTTGAGTGGGCCTGTGTCAGCATAGCAACCTGATCACAGGCCCACCTGGCTTCAAGGGTCAAGAAGGTCGCTGTGTCTCTCCATCTTGCCAGAGCAATCCACCATGAGGGAGCAAGTTCTCTGGCACGGGCTGCCCTGCCAGACGGAGCTTACGCCGTTCGCAACTGGCGAAGTCCCCCTCGCAATAGAGTTGCATGAAAACGTGCCGGGCCTGCACCCGGAAATACTTGTAGATCGGACATCCCTCGACGAACTCACATGATTGCGCCATTGTGGCACCCTCCCCACCAATATCTCCTCTACAATCTATCATTAAGACCGAACGCAGATCGTTAGTATTATTTTTCACAAGTTTTTGATCTCCACTGTCACTGGTGAGGCTTCCAGCGGCCAGGCACTGACAGCCCAGGCCCTGATTCATCGAAACATGAAGCAATCGGCCAGGCGTGCTACAATGGTGGCTCCGGCATCTGCGAGGGGGGCACGATCTGCGATCTGGCTGCCGGGCCGCTGCACACAGCGGTGCCCACCCCTGAGGAGCGAACGTGAATCGCATAC
>DAOTZZ010000241.1:0-19428 GCA_034433965.1 Anaerolineae bacterium | reverse complement strand
GCGCAGCGAGTGGGGATTCTTGTCCGCCAGGCGGCATTCCTGGATCGAACGTCCCCGATTGAAGTCCTCGTAGTAGTGCGGACACTCCTTGCCCGCGGGAGTGCGCATGGCCTGCCCTTTCGTCACCGTGTACGCCGATCTCGCCCTGTGACGAGTGTATGCTATCGGCCCCGCAGTGCCAAATGGCGACAAAAAAGACCGGGGATTTGCCCCGGCCTTCGCTGATCTCGTCCCATCAGACGCGCGTGACGTATTCGCCGGTGCGCGTGTCAATGCGGATGATGTCGCCTTCCTCGACGAAGAGGGGCGTGATCACTTCCAACCCCGTCTCGGTCTTGACGCGCTTGGTCGCGCCGGTCGCCGTGTTGCCGGCCACAGCCCGTTCGGCTTCCACCACGCGGTGTTCGACGTTCGGCGGCAATTCGTAGTCGAGAATCTCACCTTCGTAGGAGAGCAGTTTGAGCTGCATGTTCTCTGTGAGGTAGAGGAAGTCATCGCCGAACTGATCTTTGCGCAGTTACGGTTGCTCGAACGTCTCGACGTCCATGAAGGTGAGGAATTCGCCGTCGTCGTACAGGTATTCCACCACGCGCGTATCAATGCGAATGTCCTGCACACGGTCGCCGGAGGTGAAGGTCATTTCGCGCGTGGCTCCCGTGCGCAGGTTGCGCACCTGCACGCGAATGGTGGCGTTGCCACGGCCCATCTTGATGTGTTCATACTTGAGCACCTTGTACAGCTCGCCGTCGAGCGTGAAGTTGGTGCCGTTCCGAAGCTGATTGACGTCAATCATCGCAAGTGCTGTCCTCGTCTTGCGGCCAAATGCCTGCCTGTTTGCCAGTGAACGCCGTCATTATACCAGCATTCGCGCCCGATATGAACGGTCAACCGGGACGGGGGTGTGCAGGGTCAGCCGGAATATCCTGGCACTCGATGGCCTGAGTGATATGGGCGATGGTTTCCCGCAGAGGTGTATCGCCATACGCCCCTGCGATCTGACCGATCGAAAGTGGAGGGTGGGTTCGGAAACTCGCCCCGGCAAGGGACGTGCGCTGATTCGTCAATGTGCATCACGATCCGGTGTCCGGTGCGGACGGGGCAGAGGGCGGGGTGGCAGGGCTGACCGGTCGTACCTGCTCCATCTGCCCCCACTGACTGGCTTCCCCGCGCAAGACCTCCTCGGTCTGCAAGACCAGTTGCGGGAAGTAGCGGCTGTATTCGCCCGGTTCCAGGTAGTCTTCGTCCGGCATGGCCAGGCGGGCCTGTTGCAGCGCCAACCAGGTATCCTCGTAGATACTCGCCTGACGCTGCCACTGATAGAGCGAGCGAAAAGCCGAAACGGCAGCGGCGAAGGCCGGAAGCAGGGTGGTGAGAAAGGCGAAGACGGCCTTATCCGCCACCACCGAATAGGATGAGATGACCGTCGAGATGCCCATCAGGCCAGCAGAGACCCACAGCATCTTCTCGGAATTGAAGGTGAATTCGGCGATCCGGCGACGGTAGAAGCTGTCCTGGTAGTTGATGCGCTGCCGGATGTAAAGCTGCGTGCGCAGACGCGCTTCTTCTTCACTGAGCAGGGGTGGCTGCTGCAACTGACCGGTAGAGGGGGTGAGGCTCATGGCGCGATCTCCTTGGGCGGGCAGGCGCTCAATCGGCGTCCGGCGTGAATGAGTGACGCGATATTGGCGGGGTGGACGGTGGAGTTGGGGCAGGGGTCAATGACTCAGGCACGGTTCCCGGTTCCTCTTGCTGACGTTCAGTCAGGCGAGTTTCGCGCAGGATTTCGATCACCTTTTCGCGCATACGCTGCACCCGTTCGCGCTGACTGTGTACATTGAAGGGGGCCTGCCGCGCCAGGAACAGAAAATACATCGAGCGCAGCATCTCCGCCTGGACGCGCGCCTTATACCAGCGTTTTTGCGGCGTCTGATTGGCATCCAGGAAGGAAACCGAGGCGGCGATGCCGCTGATGACCGCGGTCAGGAAGCCCAGCACCTCCGTCCATTGCAGCGTGCCCACGATGGTTCCCTGGCGGCCTGTCCAGCCCTGCGCGTAGAGTAACACGTTGACGGCGGCCAGAGCCGTGGTGAGAAGAGCCGCCAGGATGAAGGCCCACTGATACTGGTAAAAGCGGTTCTGGTAGAACTTGGCCTGCTGATTCATGCGCCAGAAATGCGGCAGCAGATGTTGATCGAGTTCGCGGATGTCGGCAGCCAGCTCTGGGGTCATGGCGTCGCCCACCAGCGACGGCGCGACAAAACCCTCGTCGAGCAGGTCGTGTTCATACTGATTGTCGGGCGGGCGCGTCCATTCGCGCGGAATATGCCGCAACGGGACGCGCCGCATGAAGAACCACTTGGAACGGCGATCTTCCTCGTCGGGCGGCACGATCATATTCGCTGGGACTGCTGGGGCTTCCTGATCGGGGGTCTGAGAGATAGTCATTGGCGGTGCCTTTCGTGATCTGTCAGACGGCGGGCGGTGTTCACAGGGCGGGGCGGGGCAGAGCGCCCGGATAGGTAGCCACGATGTCCCATTCAGTGGGAGTTGCGGAACTGGCCAGCACCAGCGTCTGAGCGTGCCAGAAAGTGGGTTCGAAGTCGCGCTGCATTTGCGCAATGACATAAGGATAGCGCCGGGCCGCGATGCGCTCCCCGATGGTAATGCGCAGCCGGATCGCCGTCGGTTCGCCGGGCAAGGGGCGCACCAGCCCACCCAAGATCTTCTTGAGCGCAGTCAGCGCCTGCCGCAGACGTTCCTGAGGTTGCACGTGCCAGGCGGCGACGTATTGTTGCGCGCCCACGACTTCGGCCTGCACGCCCGTGATCTCCAGCGCCATCGGCAGGTGTTGCTGCGTCCAGCGTTCCAGCGCTGTGTCCAGGGCGTCGGGGTCGGGGGTGTGGAAACGCGGCGTCAGGCACAGGCCGGGTGGCGGCATATCTTCGATATTGCCGGTAGCGCGCAGTTCCAGCACCAGCGCGCCCAGTTCCGGCGGCAGCCCGATCAGCACCTGGTAGGCGAGCGCGGCGGCGGACTTGCTTTCAACGGCGGGCACAGCCGGAGGTTGCGCTCGCTGAGTGAGAACGGCGGGGGCGGGCTGGATCGGGGGACGGGTGGCTGTCGGGGGCCGCACCGGTGAAGGAGCCTGGGGCGGCGGGACTGGCGGCGCAGCGGGCACGGCTTCGCGCGCTGAGGGCGTGGCCACGGGGCGGCGGATGGGCGGCAGGGCGTCGTCGAGTGTGTCCAGCAGGTCGCTGGTGGCCTGGTCGAGGGCTGCCTCTGGTGCAGCGGGGCCGGTCTCGGCAGGCAGGGCATCATCGAGGGTATCGAGCAGGCGCTCCGTGTCGTCGGTCAACTCTGCTATGGGCGGGGCGGCACGCGGCGCGACCGGCTGTGGCGGAGAGGGCGGGGCCGGGCGGCGGATGGGCGGCAGGGCGTCGTCGAGCGTGTCCAGCAGGTCGCTGGTGGCCTGGTCGAGGGCTGCCTCCGGTGCAGCGGGGCCGGATTCGGCGGGCAAGGCGTCATCGAGGGTGTCGAGCAGGCGCTCCGTGTCGTCCTTCATGTTCTGGACAGGCGACCCCACCGGCGAGACGACGCGGCGGGGGGGTTCGACCATGGGGCGGCGGTAGACCGGTAGGGCGTCGTCGAGCGTGTCCAGCAGGTCGCTGGTGGCCTGGCTGAGGGTAGCTTCTGGCGTAAAAGGGCCGCCTTCGGCGGGCAGGGCATCATCGAGCGCGTCCAGGTCTATGGGTGTGAACTCCTCATCGTCCGTGTAGATCACGTCGTCAAAGGCTTCATAGGAGATATCTTCGGGTGGCTCGTCGTCCGGCAGATAGTAGTCGGTCATGGCCGCCTCTTCTTCCAGCATGGCCTGGTTTCAGCGGGTCAGATCGCCGAAGCTGATCAGTTGAATCCCCTCCGCGCGCACGCACTCGCGCGTCGCCGCGTGCGTCAGGTGCACGATCTCCTCTTCGCGTTTGTCGCGGTAACCGCTCGATCCCAGCACCTCATCTACGTAGCCGGGATGAGTCATCAATTCGGTGATGCTGTCTTCCGGCAGATTGGTGAGGATGATCAACAGATCGCCGAGCGTCGCCGTGCGGTCGTAGTAACCGGCCTCGAAGCGGGCGGGCCAGAAGGGGGCCGGGCCTTCGGCCAACACCGCCTGCAGCCGCTCCACGAGCGGCAGCGCGGTCGCCGGGCCGAAGCCTGGCAGAATGCCCGCCAGGGTTGCGGCGGCCTGCTCGGCTGGCAGATCGAGCAGGCCGTTGCGCATGGGAATGCCATAGCCCGCGGCGATCTCCAGCATTGCGCGCAGCGACGCCGGATGCAGGTACGCAGCGTGATGGTGCGAATCCAGATGATCGGGCGGGCGACCGGTCAGGCTGACGAAGCGGTCTACCTGGGCGGCGACCTCGCGCTGCAGGTGTTCGGGGTCGAAGCGTTCCATCTGCGCGGGCCAGGCGCTGATGTGCACAAAGCGCCCGTCCTCGTCCAGCAGGGAGCGCACGTGCTCCGGCGCGGAGACGGGGCGACCCGCCGTCAGGGTGAGATGCAGGCCAATGCCAGACGTGGCGCTTCGGTCAGGGCGCGTTCCAGGCCGGGCGCGGCGTCGGGGAAGTTGACCATGACCGTTGTCGAAGTGACGATGCCGCGCAGATGCGTTTCCAGGATGCCGCGGTTGATGCCCGGCGAGCGTCCGAAGTCATCGGCGTTGACAATCAGGCGTTTCATAAGGTTTTCTCGCAGCGAGTGCCGGAACAGAGTCTCTATTCCTGTATCATAGCCTACTCCCCATCAGGGCGAAAGCCAAGATGATCCGGAGACCCGAACCTGAGGGGCGAAACCGACCATCAGGATAGAGTAACCTGTCGGCCTGGGAGGATTGGGGGTTGCCTTTTCCCCAGTCTATCCTTTTCAACGCCGGTGATGATTTTGCAGGCTGCGAACGCGCAGCTCGCGGGCTTTGAGTGCCTGGATGCCGTTGATCGCAGCCTGCGCGGCGCTCAGTGTGGTGAGCAGTGGCACACCATAGCGCACGGCGGCGGTGCGAATCCTCATCCCATCATCGTGCGCTCTCGGCCCCAGCGGCGTGGTGATGATCAGGTCAATTGCGCCTTCGCGGATCAGGTCAACCACGTGGGGGCTACCCTCGGAGACTTTGTTCACCGGCACGACATTCAATCCGGCCTGCACACAAAACGCTGCCGTGCCACGTGTCGCCAGCAGGCGGAATCCCATGCGCTGCAGGTCACGAGCCAGCTTGAGCGCAGCGCTTTTGTCATAGTCGTTGACGCTTAGAAGGACTGTCCCTTCCAGAGGCAGCCGGTCTCCGGCGGCAAGTTGCGCTTTGGCAAAGGCGTGCCCGAAGCGCGACGCATGTCCCATCACTTCGCCCGTGCTACGCATCTCTGGCCCCAGCAGCGCGTCTACGCCCAGGAATTTTCTAAAGGGAAACACCGCCTCTTTGACGAAGAACCCATCTACCGGGGGCATTTCGACCAGCCCCAGATCGTCCAGGGTCCGCCCGGCGATGATATAGGCGGCGATACGCGCCAGTGGCACGCCCGTGGCCTTGCTGACGTAGGGCACGGTGCGGCTGGCACGTGGGTTCACCTCCAGCACATACACGATGTCGTCTTTAATTGCGTATTGCACGTTCATCAGACCGCGTACGCCCAGCGCCATCCCCAACTGCTCGGTGTACTCGACAATGTGCGCCTGGTGGAAGGCCGAAATCTTATAGGGAGGCAGCACACATGCCGAGTCACCACTGTGCACGCCCGCCTCCTCGATGTGCTGCATGATTCCGCCGATCACCACGCGCTTCCCGTCGGCGACGGCGTCTACGTCTACCTCGTAGGCATCCTCGAGATACTGGTCAATCAACAGCGACTGACCGGGGGCAGCGGCCAGGGCGGTGCCCACGTAATAGTCGAGGGCGTCCTCGCTGTAGACAATGGCCATGGCGCGCCCTCCCAGAACGTAGGAGGGGCGCACAATCACCGGGTACCCAATCTCGCTTGCCACGCGACGTGCTTCGCCGAGCGAACTCGCCATGCCATGCGCCGGGCTGGGGATCTCCAGACTGTCCAGCAGCACCCCGAAGCTCCCCCGGTCCTCGGCAGTAGCGATGGCCTCCGGCGAAGTCCCCAGGATCGGCACGCCCTGTTTCACCAGCGCAGCGGTCAGGTTGAGGGGGGTCTGCCCGCCGAACTGCACGACAACCCCTTTGAGCGGTTGCTCGCGCTCGACGACGTTGAGCACATGTTCGAGCGTCAGTGGCTCAAAATACAGGCGGTCTGACGTGTCGTAATCGGTGCTGACTGTCTCCGGGTTACAGTTGATCATCACCACTTCGTAGCCGGCCTCACGCAGGGCCTGCGCGGCATGGACACAGCAGTAGTCGAACTCAATGCCCTGCCCGATGCGGTTTGGGCCACTGCCCAGGATGATCACTTTTTCGCGATTGGTGGGCGGGGCTTCGCTCTCGGACTCGTAGCTGCTGTACAAATACGGCGTATAGGATTCGAACTCTGCGGCACAGGTGTCTATCATATGAAAGGTCGGGGCAATGCCTGCCGCCAGTCGCCGTGCCCGCACATTGGCTTCAGTCGCTGGCTGATCTCCTCCGCTCAGCAGCGCGGCAATGTGACTGTCTGCGAAGCCCATCCGCTTGGCGGTGCGCAACACCTCGGCGGGCAGCGCGTCGAGCGTCCCGTAAGCAGTGATCTGCCGCTCCATTTCCACGATCTCGCCCATCTGGGTCAGAAACCAGGGATCAATCCGGCTGACGGCGGACAGTTCGTCGGGGCTGTGTCCCGCGCGCAACGCCTCCCACAGCGCCCAAATGCGATCGGCACGGGGGACCGCCAGGCTTTCCAACCGACCGTCCCACACGGCGCAGTCTGGCGTGGGATAGGGCGGGCGCGACAGTTCCAGCGAGCGCAGTCCTTTGAGCAGCGACTCCTTGAACGTGCGCCCGATGGCCATCGCCTCGCCCACCGACTTCATCTGCGGGCCGAGCGTTGGATCAACCCCTGGGAACTTTTCGAATGCCCAGCGCGGGAGCTTGACCACTACGTAGTCAATGCTTGGTTCAAAGGCGGCGACGGTGGTGCGCGTGATGTCGTTGCGCAGTTCGTCCAGCGTGTAGCCGACGGCCAGCAGCGCCGCCAGCTTGGCGATGGGGACGCCTGTTGCTTTGCTCGCCAGGGCCGATGAACGGCTAACACGCGGGTTCATCTCGATCACCAGGACGCGGCCATCCTCCGGGTTCACAGCAAATTGGACGTTCGAGCCGCCCGTTTCGACGCCAACGGCGGTCATTACGACGCGAGCCATATCGCGCAGACGCTGGTATTCGCGGTCGGTCAGGGTCAGCGCCGGGGCGACGGTGATCGAGTCGCCAGTGTGAATACCCATCGGGTCGAGGTTCTCAATGGCGCAGACCACCATGAAATTGTCGGCCCTGTCGCGCATCACTTCCAGCTCGAACTCTTTCCAGCCGAGCACGCTTTCTTCGATCAGCACACTCCCTGTCGGGCTTTCGCTCAGGCCAAAGGTCACTTTGTCGTCGAATTCTGCTGCGCTGAAGGCAATGCCACCCCCACTGCCTCCCAGGGTAAAGGAGGGGCGGATCAGCAGGGGAAAATGCCCAATCTCGGCGGCAATGGCGTGGGCCTCATCCAATGAACGGGCCAACCCACCGCGCGGCACGTCCAGCCTGGCCTGGAGCATGGCCTGCTGGAACAACAGGCGATCTTCGGCGAGCTTCATAGTGCGCAGACTGGCGCCGATCAGCTTCACACCATAGCGATCCAGCACGCCGCGTTCGGCCAGTTCGACGGCTAAATTCAGTCCCGTTTGCCCGCCGACGGTAGGCAACAGCGCATCGGGGTGTTCCTGGGCGATGATCATTTCCAGCACATCGGGGGTGAGTGGTTCGATGTAAGTCACGTCGGCCAGGTCCGGATCGGTCATAATCGTGGCGGGATTGCTGTTGACCAGCACCACACGATACCCTTCGTCCTTGAGCGCTTTGACCGCCTGGGTACCGCTGTAGTCAAATTCGGCAGCCTGTCCGATCACGATCGGCCCGGCTCCCACGATCAAGATCGTATGCAGGTCAGTTCGTCTGGGCATGGGTCATCCTCGTCTCACTGGCATTCTCTCGCCAACGTGGGCGGCCATCAACTGCACAAACTCGGCGAACAGGGGATCGGCATCGTGCGGCCCTGGGCCTGCTTCAGGGTGATACTGGACACTCAACGCGAGCAGGGCGCGGTGACGCATCCCTTCGCAGCAGCCATCGTTCAGATTCACGTGTGTCACTTCCACTTCCGGCGGTAGCGTACTGGCGTCCACCGCGAAGTTGTGGTTGTGGGTGCTGATCTCGACACGCCCGCTAGGAAGGTGCTTGACGGGCTGGTTGCCGCCGTGATGTCCGAATTTGAGCCGGTATGTCCTGCCACCAAAAGCTTGGCCCAGAATCTGATGGCCCAGGCAGATGCCGAATACTGGCACACGCCCCAGCAGCGCCCGCGTTGCCGCGACTGCATAGGGCAGCGCTGCAGGGTCGCCGGGACCGTTGCTCAGCAGTACCCCATCGGGGCGCAGGGCCAGCACATCTTCGGCGGGAGTCAGGGCCGGGATTACTGTTACACGGCAGCCGAACGCGCTCAGACGGCGCAAGATGTTGCGTTTGATGCCGAAATCGTAGGCGACGACGTGAAATTCGCCCGGCGGCAAGCCCTGCCCGGAGGGTGCGCCCCACTGCCGAAACTCCCAGGGGGTGGCGGTGGGCACGCGCCATGTGTAGGGTGCCTGGCACGAGACTTCCTGAACCATATCCCTTCCGTCGAGGCCAGGCCAGGCACGCGCCTGGGCGACCAGGTCGTCGTCTGTGCAGGTTGCATCGGTGCTCAGTACACCTTTCAGCGTGCCCACAGAACGCAGGCGGCGCGTCAGGGCGCGCGTATCCACTCCCGCGATGCCGGGGATGCCCTGCTCGGCCAGCCAGTCCGATAGGGAACAGGTGGCCCGCCAGTTGGAAACGCGCGGGCTGAGATCGCGCACCACAAAACCGCTCAGGAATACCTGACGGGCTTCATCGTCTTCTGGGTTGATGCCCGTGTTACCAATGTGCGGGGCCGTCATGACTACGATCTGCCCCGCATAGCTGGGGTCGGTCAGAATCTCCTGGTATCCGGTCAGACTGGTATTGAAGACGACCTCTCCTGTGCGCGTGCCGGGTGCACCAAACGCCATGCCATGCCACACGCTGCCGTCTTCCAGGGCCAGCCGCGCTGGTTTGGAGGTGATCCCCATAGCTGTCTCTCCTGCATCGCTCACGGACGGTGAATGGCACTACGCATACCGTTGCTGGCCTGAGCGGACAAGGTGCATTTTGACCAAATCCTGGCATCAGGGGCTATATGGCAGGTGAAGGCGTCGGTTCCACTTTGGCACGCACCCCCATACCTGGTAGGTGCTCTACTGCGCGATTTGTGTTACCCTTGCGTGACAAACCGGGTAGTGTGAAGACCAAAGGAAGAGAGTGCATGACCCCCGACCTTCGCGCGGCAGTAGAACAGCATACCGCGCAAATTCGCGCGCTGTACATTGACTACAATCAGAAAGAATGGGAAGCAGCCACGACCGGTACGTCGGAGGCGCTCAACGCGGCGGCGGAGGCGCGTCGGGCCTGGATGCGCTTCTGGGCCGATCCGCAGGCTTACGCGCAGTACAGACAGTGGGACGAGCAGGGTGCGGGTGGCGACGATGTGTATCTGGCGCGTACCCTGCGCGTGTTGCACTATGGCTTTGGAGCAGGTCAGCGCGACCCGGCTACCATTGACGAGATGAGCGACCTATCCAAGGCGCTGACCGACGCCTATACCAACTTCCGCGCCGAGGTCAACGGGCAGCGCCTGACGGCCAACGACATCAACGATGTGCTGCGCAACGAGAACGACTCGGCGAAGCGGCGGCAGGCGTGGGAGGCCAGCAAACAGATCGGGCCGCGCGTGGCCGATCAGATTCGTCGCCTGGCGGAGCTGCGCAACGAGGCGGCGCAGCGCATGGGATTCGACAACTTTCACCGCATGAGCCTGACCTTTGACGAACTCGATCCGGACTGGCTTTACGCGCTGCTGGACGACCTGGCGGTCAAGACTGAAGCACCTTTCCGCGCGGCCAAAGCAGAACTGGACGCCGAACTGAGCGAGCGTTTCGGCGTGCCCGCCGAAGACTTGATGCCCTGGCATTACGCCGAGCCATTCTTTCAGGATGCGCCCATCCGCAATGATTACAACTTCGACGCAATCTTCGCCGGGCGCGACCTGGTGGGGTTGAGCGTGCGCACCTACGACGGGCTGGGGATGGACGTGCGCGATATTCTGGGGCGCAGCGACCTCTACGAGCGCGAGGGGAAGGATCAGCACGCTTTCTGCACGCACATAGACCGCGAAGGCGACGTGCGCATCCTGTGCAACGTCAAGCCCAACCTGCGCTGGATGGAGACGCTGCTGCATGAGTTGGGGCACGCAGTGTACGACAAGTACATCCCCCGCGAGTTGCCCTGGCTGCTGCGTACCGTCCCTCATATCCTGACCACCGAAGCCATGGCCATGCTGATGGGTGCGGAGACACTCGACGCGGAATGGCATGAGCGCATCTTGGGCGTAGACACGGCTGAGGCGGCGCGCGCCGGAGCAGCAGGATACCGGCGGCTACGCCTGCAGGAACTGATCTTCGCCCGCTGGGTGCTGGTGGTGGTGAACTTCGAGCGGCTGATGTACGAAGACCCCTCGCGCGACCTGAACGGCCTGTGGTGGGAACTGGTGCAGCGCTATCAGTTCCTCAACAAGCCGGACGGGCGCGAAAAATTGCCCGACTGGGCGACCAAATACCATATTGCGCTGGCACCGGCCTATTACCAGAACTACCTGCTGGGGCGCATGATGTCGGTGCAGTGGGAAGACTGGCTGCGCAGCCATGTGGGCGGCATCGTAGATCGGGCGGCGGCGGGCGAGTTCTTCCGCGAGAGGGTCTATGCCGTGGGCAACACCATGCCCTGGAACGACGCGTTGGAGTTCGCTACTGGCGAGCGGCTGAATCCGGACTATTTCGTCACCAAATTCGCCCGTTCTTAGGACAGGATGCAGTACCTGTACATCAGCTATCCAGAGCACGACCGCGACTTTGCCCACCGCCTGGTTGATGATCTCCAGGCGGCGGGCTATGTCGTCTTTGTGGACGCCGTGACGCCGGTGGGCACAATGGCCTGGGCCGCCGAGACACGGCACGCCATCCGTGGGGCAGGGGCAGTGTTGATGATCCTCGATCCGGCACGCGGGCGGCGTGTGGGGATGCGTCACGAAGGGGTGCTGGCCGGGCGGCGGCACAAGCCCACCTATGTGCTGCTGCGCTCGGCGGGCGATCTGCCGCGCTACCTGGCGCGCGCGACTGTCCTCGATTTCTCCAGCGACTACGAGCCGGCCTTACAGCGGCTGCTGGAGGCTCTGCCCGCTCCGGCGCACTTGCTGAATGCCCCTACGCCGATCCCGCGTCCGCTGCGTCGTCCACCGCGCCGTCAGGGGGCGCGCCTGCGCAACCGGCTGTGGTGGGTGGCGGGGATCGGGCTGACGCTGGGATTGTGTCTGCTGGCAGGTATCGCCCTGGGCCTGATTTCGTTGTAGGATTTGAAAGAGGTGAGAGACTCTCCGGTCATTACCTGGCCAGCCAGATAGCGAGGGACAAGCCGTATGGATCGCACAGTGCCCAAGACCGGCAGCGAAGAAATTGCCCTTTACATCCGCACCTACTACTCGCTCCTGCGTTCCAGTCGCCCGGTGCATCTGGACGCTTTGGTCGAGGCGCACCTGGCCATGAATTCGTCGCTGCACACGCGGGCGCGCGAGCCAGTGCCCGATTCTGCCGCGCTGTACTACGCAGCGATGCGTCTGCCGCCCTGTATGGCCGACGTAGACCTGGTGGTGATGGGGCAGACGGATCGCGTCTTCCACGATTACGGATACCAGGATGTGGACAAATGGGAGCGGGTAGTCGCTCCGGCGCGGCGGCGGCGCATGGCCTATGACGGGCAGCACACCCTGGCGGTGTACATCGCCAGCCGCTCGGACATTGACGACCTGATCCCCATGCTGGTCGCCTATCAGATCGAGTGGAACAAGCTGCACGACATGCTGCAGTCGGTGACGGCACAGGCGAGTCTGGCTGCGTACAGCGCTGATTCGTCGCTGGCGCGCACGTCCGAGCTGGCACGTGCGCTGAGCATGACCGCCGACGATCTCAGTCGCCTGCAGGATGCGTGGGGCAAGGACATGGTTGCCACGCTCAAGAAGATCGCGCGCGCGCCGAAGCGCATGGCGGTGCAGTTGCTGGCGGGCACCTACATCAACTATCAGCGGGCCACGTCCGACTGGTGGGCCAACGTGCGGCAACATGTGGCGCATATCAGCATCCCGGACCGCCCGGTCTACTTCATTTCCAGCAATGTGCACGCCGTGCCCAACCTGCTGAGCGGATTTGCGTTGCGCGAAGAGGCGCGCATCTTCGAGTTCGTGGAGCGGGCGGGCGATCCCGGTCTGACGGCGGAGTATGACTATGTGCGTGTGCGCGACGAACTGAACAACAAGAACAACTTCCTGTACTATGCGCTGCGGCGTTATGCGGCACAGCCAGAGGTTGAGCGGCGGCGTCGGCAGAGCGAAGCCGAAGTCGGCATCACGCGCGTGCCCAGTGCGCACGGTTTCGACATCGAGGCGCAGGTGATCGAACTGTGCAAACTCGATCCGGAACGCATGGATCCGCGTCTGCTGTGTGCCAGCCCGCAGGAGATGGCCTGTCTGCGGCAGAGCGACGCGCTGATCGTCAACATTGACTATCCGCTGGGCATGGCGGCCTATCATGTGCTGGCGAAGATCAGCCAGTATGTGGTGCGGATGCAGGGCATCTACGTGATCGGCAAGGCGGCCACGCTCAACGCGCGGGTGGGTGATGTGATGATCGCCAACGTGGTCTACGACGAGCACAGCCAGAATTCGTATCTCTTCGGCAACTGCTTCAGCGCCTCTGATGTGATGCCCTATCTCACCCTGAGCAGCGTGCTGGACAACCAGAAAGTGGTCACGGTGCACGGCACCTTTTTGCAGAACGTCCAGTATATGGATGTGTTCTACCGCGAGGGCTACTCGATTGTGGAGATGGAAGCGGGGCCGTATCTCTCGGCAGTCTATGAGATGGTGCGCGCGCAGCGGCATCCGGTCAACGAGATCGTCAACCTGTATATCGCCCCCTTCGACATCGGCTTTCTGCACTACGCCAGCGACACGCCGCGCACCAAAGGGCGCACCCTGGGCGAAGGAAGCCTGAGCTATGCGGGCGCGGAGCCAACTTACGCCACGGCCATCGCCACGCTGCGCCGTATTTTCAACAAGGAACTCGCCCGTCTGCGCGAAGTCCCCGCAATGACCGTGCCCGCAGCACCAGAGGAGGTTGGAGATGCAGGTCGGTGAGGCGATCAAGAGCAACCGCGCCGTGCGCGAGTTCGCCGACCGTCCGGTGAGCCGCGAGGAGATCGTGCAGGTGGTCAACGCCGGGCGGCTTGCTGGTTCGGCCAAGAACCGGCAGCCGTGGACGTTCGTGGTGGTCACCGCCCGCGATACATTGCAAGCCCTGACCGCATGCGGCCCGTGGTGCGCGCATGTCGGGCAGGCGGCCTTTGCGGTGGTGCTGGTGGTGGACAATCTGCGCGATCCGCCGACGCTGACGACGCCTTTCGACCTGGGGCGCGCCAGCCAGAACATGATTCTGGCCGCGTGGGAGCTGGGCATCGGCTCGTGCATGGGCACGATCTACGATCCGGAGGCGGCGCGGGCGGCTTTGGGCATCCCCGCCGACAAAGACGTGCCCTGGCTGATCTCGTTCGGCTACCCGCGTCCGGAATCCGACCCGCGGCAGCGTCCGCCGCGCGCGGGCGGGCGGCGCAGGCTGGAAGACGTAGTGCGCTGGGAACGCTGGTAGGCGGCGGGGCGTTCAGCCCAGGATGCTGCCAGGGAAATCTGGCGCGCCGCGCAGGAAGGCGGCGGCGTCGAGCGGTTGACGCCCTTCCAGTTGCAGGCGGGTGGGCAAGAATACACCTTCTCCCGTGCCGATCACGAGCGGCGCTAGCTCGGCCAGGGCGGTGCCGCGCGTCTCGGCGACCTGACCGGGAGTCAGTCCCGGATTGGCCGTCGCAGGGACTCCGGCCAGAATCTTAAGGCGGCGACCATTCCAGGTGGTGAAAGTGCCCGGCCAGGGATCGAAGGCGCGCACGTGCCGGTCTATGACAACGGCGCTCGCCTGCCAGTCAATAATGCCGTCCTCTTTTTTCAGCGGCGGGGCGTAACTGATCAGGGCCGGGTTGTCCGGCTGCGGGTGGGGGGCAATGCTGCCGTTGAGCAGCCATTCCAGCGAATGCACCAGCAACAAAGCGCCCAGCGGCGCGAGCTTGTCGTGCAGGCTCTGGCCGGTCTCGCGCGGGTCAATGGGGATGGAGTCCTGCAGCAGGATGGGGCCGGTGTCCAGTCCCTCGTCCATGATCATGGTGGTGACGCCGGTGTACTGATCTCCGGCGCGGATGGCGGCCTGAATGGGCGCAGCACCGCGCCAGCGCGGTAACAGCGAGGCGTGCACATTGATCGGCGCGATGCGCGGGATGGCCAGCACCGCCGGACGCAGAATCTGCCCATAAGCGACCACGACCAGGAAATCGGGTTCCCAGGCCCGCAGTTGTTCCAGGGCGGCGGGTTCGTGGGGCTTGAGCGGCTGGATGACTGGCACGCCTGCGGTCAGGGCCACCCGTTTGACTGGCGACATCTGCACCTGCTGGCCGCGCCCGGCTGGACGGTCCGGTTGAGTGACGACGCCTACCACCCGGAAGCGCGGCGCTTCGAGCAGCAGGCGCAACGTGGGCACGGCGAACTCCGGCGTGCCCATGAAGACGACGCGGGCTGGAGAGGCTGGCTGGCTGGTCATGGTGGTTTCCCTCAGGAGTCAACGCCCTGGTGTACGCTATACGCTGCTGTCAGTTGGGCCGGGCAACGAAACTCGCTCTGGCGTGCCATCCCCAACTATGCTACAATCCTGCCATCACGGTGGCTGTGGTGCAGGGGTTAGCACGTCTGACTGTGGATCAGAAGGTCGTGGGTTCAAATCCCACCAGCCACCCCAGCAAACGGCGTTGCCAACGCCGTTTTTTCGTTCCATGACTACCAGCGCCAGGGACGTACCCTGGCACGCGCCAGAGACAGCCGTGCCCGCAAACCCTGAGCGAAACGACCGAGCCGGACGCGCGACGGGCGGCGGAAGCCGCGCCGCAACCACTGCCGACGTTTCTCAATGACCTGACGCGCCTCGACGAACTCGATCAGGCCGCGCAGCGCTGCTTCATCCTGCTCGCTGGGGCGCGGGATGCCGAATATTTCCCAGATGCTCAGCTCGCCGGTGTCGGTCTTGGGCACGGGCGGCGGCAGGGTCGGGCGTTCGTCCGCGGTCGTATCACGGCCCGGTGACACCGTCACCCCGCGCGGAGGGGTAGAGCGGGCCGGTGACGTATCATCGGCTGACGCTGTCGGACGGGCAGGGGCCGGACTCTCTTCTGAACTGAGCGGTGGGCGCACGGCAGGAATGCCCCGTGGCGGTGTGGGCCGCTGATGGTCAGCGGGCGGTGCCGACAGCGGGGCCGTCTTCGGCAGGGCGGAGGTCACCGGCGGCAATGGCTGCGGCGGCGTGATCTGCGCGGGCGGCGGGGGCGGGGGCAACGGCTCTGTGCCCTGCGCCGCCAGCGCCTCGCGCAGTCCGGCGGGCGGTTTCGGCTCGGTATCGGCCTCGTGATGCGCAGGAACCGGCTCTTCGGGTGCGGGAGCGGGCGAGATTGGTGGCGGGGGCGCGCCCTGCTCTACGCTGCCAGCAGTGGGGGGCGCAACCGTCGCAACGCCCTCCGGCGCGAGATGGCGGCGCTGATACTGCGCGCGTTCCATCGCGTTCAGCCGACCCTGAATGCCCAGACGGGCGCGATAGGCGTCGTCCATGCGCAGGCCGAGGGCGCTGATCTGCTGGCGCAGTTCGCGCAGACTGGCGGCCATCAGCGCGGCCAGTTGCTTTTGTCCGCTCAGGCGGTCACGCAGCCTGCCCAGCAGACCTCTGGGCGTATACTCGACCGTCCACTGCACGCTGGTACCGTCGGGGCCAGGTTGCAGGCGAAAGCGCCCGCGGAAGGATCGGTACGGTCCCCCTTCGACGATTGTGTATTCATAGCCCAGCCCTTCGACCCAGGCCACGACGTGCTCGATCACATCCTTGCCGCCGCCCGTCACTGCGCAGCGGCGACGTACCCCAACACCCGTCCGCTGCGTGGTGAGCACAGAGATGCTGGTATAACCGGCGTGCCACTCGACCAGTTTGTCGGGGTCGGCAATGTATTCCCAGATGACCTGAGGCGGTGCATCAATCAAAATGCGCTGGTCAATCAGCGTCACAGGTTTCCGTCCGTGTTCGGGTTTCTTGAATCCGGCGAGCAGGGGCACCAAACCCCTATCATGTCATGATTGTAACAATTGTAACGTACATTCGGCGGGGCTGAAAGAGCGGCGGTTCTCGTGAGTTGGCTCACTCTGTGCTACACTAATCGCGTTGGCAGGGCTGAACCTGCCACAGGCTCTTGAAAGGCCGTTCCGCAGCAACAAGGTGCCATGCCAAGCCCAACCTTCGTCTTCAGCGTCATTGTGGCCACGCTCTACGGGGCAGCGTTTCACCTGGTCAGCGGAGGGGATGCGCGGCGGCTGGCGCTGTTTCTGCTGGCCTCGTGGCTGGGGTTCGCGCTGGGACACAGCGCCGGTGAGGTGCTGGGCGTGACTCTGCTGGATATCGGTCCTTTGCACATGCTGTCGGCGACGGTGGGAGCCTGGTTGGCGCTGGTGGTGGCGCGCGTGCTCACCCGGTAGGGGCATACGACCCGCAGCGCCGAAATAGGAGTTGAGGGTAGAAAGCGCTTTGCACGCGCTGGTCTGTGCGCCAGAGATGCGGTGGCAGTGCAGGTGAGGAGCGGGCGACCATGCCGGAACAAGCGAACAAGCCAGGTCAGAGCGCGGCGCAACTTCCCGCGCCGCAGGGCGAAGCGCCGGAGCAGAAGAAGGGGCGCGCCTGGTATTTTTGGCCGCTGGTGGGCGGCGCGGCGATCGTGGCTGTCTTCATCGTCGGGCTGGTGGCGGCGCTGGCCGTTGCCCTCATCGCCGACCCCGACGACGCGGCAAGTTGGGTGGGTATCATCCGCGATTTGTTCATCATCGTGCTGGCCATGGAGGGCATGTTGATGGGCATTGCTCTGATCGTGCTCATCCTGCAGCTGGCCGCGCTGGTCAACCTGCTGCAGAGCGAATTGCAGCCGATTGTGGACAACGCCAACGAGACTGTCACCACCGTGCGGGGGACGGCGCAGTTCATGAGTCAGAACCTGGTCGAGCCGGTGATCAAGGCTGGCGCGCTGATGGCTGGCCTCGGCGGGGTGGTGCGCGAACTGCTGCGGCTGCGCCGCTCGGTGCAGCAGGGACGCGGCGGTAGTCGCCCGGCCAAGGAGGGCTAGCGTATGGCAGAGCAGGAGCGCCCAGAAGGAACCGTGGAATTCCTCACCGGTTTGATCGTCGGCCTGGCGATCAGCATTCCGGCGGTGGCATGGCTGGCCCCGCGCGGCACGGATTCCCTGCGTGAAGCGGTCGTGCAGCGCGGTCTGATCATCCGGCGACGGGTGGGCCAGGCGGTCCGCCGTCCGCTGGCGCAGGTCGAGCAACAACTGGAGCGCGTGCGGGGTGAGTCGGTGGAGGAGGCGCTGGCCGAGGGGCGGGCGATTGCCGCGCGACGCTGGCGATCAGCCTGGCAGGGCATGGAACGCGACGAGGGGGGTCGCTGATGGCAACCGCGTTGTTCGTGGCCAATCTGGACGAAACAATCACCGCCGATGACTTGCGGGCATTGTTTGCGGCGCACGGCGAGGTGACGGCGGTCGAAATTTCGACGGAGCCACACGTGGGGAAGCCGGTCGCTGTGGTGGAAATGGCCACGGAGAAACAGGCGACGCGCGCGCTGAACGCCTTGAACGGGACTGAGCTGGTCGGAAAACGGCTGTATGTGAGCTATCGTCTGCCCGACCTGGACAAGGATATGACGCCGCGTCAGCGCAAGACCGTCCAGGAGATCGCCGCTCTCCTGGGGGAAAGCGAAACGAAACCCCTGCGACAGATCGAAGCCATCGTGTATCTGTGTGGTGGGCGCTTTGCCGAGACGCTGGCCGAGGAAGCGCTGGCGATCGACGCCCAGGAAGGGATGTTCACGGCGGAAGGCACGCGCCGCACCAAAGGCGGGATATTCTTCTACCTGGCGCGCTTCCGTATGTCGCCTGAGGCACGCCGCATCGTCTACAACCGTGAGGGCAAACTCCCCGCCCGGCAGTAGCTGAGACACAGCGCGGCCAGGGGCGCGCGATCAGGCTCGTTCGGCCAGCGCTACTGCTTCCGGCAGCAGTTCCAGCACGTCTCCGGCAGTGACGCTGGCCGTTGTGTCCCATAACTCGGCGGCCAGCACACCGGCCAGTCCGTGCAGGTAAGCCCCGGCCAACGCCGCGTCAAATGGTTCTGCTCCCTGCGCCAGCAAGCCAACAATAGCCCCCGCCAGCACGTCGCCCGTGCCAGCGCGCGCCAGCGCGGGCGTGGCGAACGGCTCGACGGCAGCGCGCCCGTCAGGGGCGGCGATCACGGTGAACGCGCCCTTCAGCACAACCACGCAGTTCCACTCGGCGGCTTTGGCCCTTGCCAGCGCCAGCCGGTTGGCCTGCACGTCGTCGCGCTCCAGGCGGGCCAGCCGCGCGAACTCGCCGGGATGCGGCGTGAGGATGGAGCCGGATGGGATCAGGCGTGGCCAGTCGTCCATCTCCGCCAGCAGGTTCAGGCCGTCGGCGTCTATCACCAGCGGCGGAAGGGGATTGGGCGGAGGCGGTGCGTTCAGTTGCGGTTCGGTGGGGACAAAGCCGATGGCCCGCGAGTGGCGGATTTCCTCCTCCGGACGCAATAACTCGCGCAGGAAAAGGCCAGTCACTTCCTCGCGACCGAAGCCAGGGCCGAGCAGCAGGGCGGTGTAGCCCGCCAGTTCGTCGCGCAACACCTTGACGGCGGCCTCGTTGATCACGCCGAGGTCGTGCGGCAGCAGGAGCCAGGTGGCTTCGGGCAGCATACCGGCCAGTGTCGGCACGATGATCTGCGGCGCACCGACGGTCACCAGGCCCGCGCCGACGCGGTAGGCGGCAGCGGCGGCCAGGTAGGCCGCGCCCGTGTAGTTCAGGCTGCCCGCCACTACCATTGCTTTGCCGAAGGT
>DAOTZZ010000240.1:0-28752 GCA_034433965.1 Anaerolineae bacterium | reverse complement strand
AGGGAATGCGCTACAATCGGACTAATGTACGGTGAGCAAAGGCGGGGCAACGATGGCCATGTTGCCGGGTTTCAGCCTGGCGGTGAAGGAGATCTTGCCGGGGTGACGGGCGTTCTCTGGTGCTCTGGCCCGCTTGCTGCCCGTCCGGCCCTTACGCTATCTTCTGATGAGGGGGTCCTGAGTCAGGAGTCTTGAGTCGAGAGTTTCGGCAGGGTGCTGTCTTCAACCGTAATTTCCGACTCAAAACCTCGACTTATGACTCCGAACTCCCAACTCATAATCCACACGGAGTGATGCCCCATGAAACGACGTGCCCTGGCCGTGACCCTACCTCTGTTGCTGATGGCTCTGGCGTTGCTGGGGGCCAGTTCTCTGACTGTGCCCGCCCGCGCCGATGAGACCGATGCACTCGCTCTTGCTGCTGCCCCGCAGGCTGGTGCCAACACCGCCGAATGGACTGTCGAGCAAATGGATTTCGCAAGCCGCTATCCGCAGGGCTTTGTCTTCACCCTGCGGGCGACGAGCAGCGGCGGGGAGATCGTCAGTGCGCGGGTAGAGTGGATGCACCGCCCAAATACGCGCACCAAGCAGCCGATCAGTGTGCGCCGCGCCACTGGCGAGATCGATCCGACCACTGGCCTGATCACCGCCGTCTGGGAACCGACACAGTCCACCGCTGTGCCGCCCTGGGTAGGCGTATATTATCGCTGGCGGCTGCGCGACGCGGCGGGCAATGAGTTCGTCACTGACCAGGGCTACGCCGAATACGCTGACATGTCGCGGCCCTGGCAGCGCACGGAGACGGACGAAGTGATCGTCTTCGCCAATGGCCTGTCGGACGAGATAGGCGACCTGGTTGCCGCGGCCATGGACGCGCAGCGCCAGAAATATCTGGATGGCTGGGGCCAGGCGTTGCCCTATCGCCCGCGCGTGATCTTGTTCGGCGACATGGACACCTGGCTGGAATGGCAGGTTGGCCACCAGGATACCAACGGCCTGGGCCTGGTGCGCGTGGGCGTGACCAGTGACGAATGGGGCGGCACTGTGCAGGTGCTCTATGGCACTGAGGAAGAGCTGGCCTATGGCACCGTGCTGCACGAGATCGAGCACCTCTATCAGCGCGAATTTCTGGCAGGGCGCACGGTCTTTACCCCCGGCTGGTTCATCGAGGGCGATGCTTCGTTCTATCAACTGGACGACGTGCACGAGGTGGCGACCGATTACGTCGCCAACCTGGTACGGCGTGGCGAACTGCCGGTGCTGTTGCAGGGCGAGGGGCCGGTGACCTTCGGCAAGAACGCGCTGCACGGGTACTACATGGGCTACAAGTTCTTCGAGTACCTCGACCGGCAATGGGGCATCGCCATACATCGGCAGATCATGGACTTGCTGGCGCAGAACATGCCTTTCACCGAGGCCATCGAGACGGCTACTGGTCAGAGCGTGCTCGAACTGGAGCGGGCCTGGCGCGAATGGCTGGGCGCGCCCGGCGTCGTGCCCACGCTGATCCCCACCTGGACGCCGCTGCCCTTCCTGGCCTCGCCGACGCCCATGCAGTTTGGCAGCGGGAAGTGAGAGGAGAGGCGCGAGTTTAGAGTCTTGAGTTTGGAGTCTGGAGTTTGGAGTCTGGAGGGCGAATCTGGGGGGCTATATTCGCTCCCAACTCATGACTCTGAACTTCTGACTCCCGACTCCTCGCTCACGACAGTGAAAGACAAGCCCGCGCCGGAGGGATCGGCGTCAATGGTCACTGCCGTGCCCGGCTGCGGATTCTCCTTGAGCAAGTAGTCGGCCAGCGACTCGCGCACGTGTCGCTGAATGATGCGCCGCAACGGGCGCGCGCCCCATTCGGGATGGTCGTTCTGGGCCAGCAGCCATTGCTTGGCGGCGGGGGTGAAGTGCAGGGTCAGGCCACGCTCTGCCGCCAGCTTGTTCTCCTTGCTGAGCATCAGGTCGAGAATCTGGGCCAGGTGCTCGTCGTTGAGCGGGTGGAAGATCACGATCTCGTCAATGCGGTTGAGGAATTCGGGCCGGAACGACGCGCGCACTTCCTCCATCACCGCTTCGCGCGTCTCGTCGTCAATCACCGTCGTCTCCAGTAGCGGCGCGCCCACATTGCTGGTCATGATGATCACCGCCTCGCTGAAGTTGGCAACGTTGCCCTGACCGTCAGTCAGGCGGCCTTCTTCCATCACCTGCAGCAACACGTCCAGCACGCGGCGGTGCGCCTTCTCCACTTCGTCGAAGACCACCACGATATAGGGCTGTTCGCGCACGCGGTCGGTGAGTTGCCCGCCGCCCTCGTAGCCGATATAGCCCGGCGGCGCGCCGATCAGGCGGCTGACGGTGTTCTCGTCCATATATTCGGACATATCGAGTTGCAGCATGGCGTCCTCGCTGCCGAACATGAACTCGGCCAGCGCCTTGGCCAGCTCCGTCTTGCCGACGCCCGTTGGCCCCAGGAAGAGGAACGAGCCGATGGGGCGTTTGGGGTCTTTGAGGCCCACGCGCGCCGTCTTGACCGCACGACTGAGCGCGATCACCGCTTCGTCCTGGCCGATGATGCGCTCGTGCAGGTGTTCGACCATGCTGGCGTATTTGGTGCGCTCGTCCTGCCCCAGCTTGCTGACGGGGATGCCGGTCATCTGCGCGGCGGCGAGCGTCACGTCCTCGGCGTCCAGGGCGGAGTCGGCCAGTTCCTGGCGGAAGGCCAGGTGCGTCTGATCGTTGAGGCTCACCAGAGAGGCGGCGCGGTGCAGCAGATGTTGGGCGCTCAGCGGGAGCGGTGTGCCGCTGAGATAGCGCCGCGCCAGAGTCGCGGCGGTCTTCAGCGCGCTGTCTTCGACGACGATCTTGTAGTCCGCGGCGATGTGTGGTGCGTGCACCTTGAGAATCTCGATCGTCTCTTCGACGGTCGCCGGTGGCACGTGCAGCACCTGCGCGTTCTCAACGATCGCGCTGATGCTGCGCAAACGCTCGTCCCACAACGCCTGCGTGGTCGTGCCGATGATCACCGGGTCCTGGCCCAGGAAGGCTTTCTGCAACAGCGGTGTCGCTTTGAAGAACTCGGCTTTGAGCTGCCCGCCGAAGAAGCGGTGCAGGTGCGGGACGAAGAGAATGCCGCCTTTGGCCCGCTTGAGACCGCTGTCTATGGCCTTTTCTTGCTGGTCGAGCAGGGCGCGCTCGTCCACCTGCACCAGGCTGCGCAACGCCTGTGGCCCTTTGCCCTCGGCGATCAGCAGGGCCAGGCTATAGGCCAGGGTGCGCTTGCCGACGCCGTCCGGCCCCACCAGGATCACATGTCGGTGCACCGTCTGGCTGAGCATCTGGATCAGCTCGCGCAGCAGGTCTTCGCGGAAGTAAACGGCTTGCAACGACCCCGCCTTCGCCGCCGCGACCATGTCCGCGCTGATCTCCGTCTCTGTGCGGCGGATGACGGTGGCGCTGGTGGCCGAGGAAGTGAGAAAGTCACGGATGGCCGCTTTCGTGATGCCGAACTGCGTGAGGATGCCCGCCGTGCCGACTTCGCGCTCGGTCATCACGCCCAGCAGGTGATCGGTGTCAATGGCCAGCTCGTTAAGCGCCTGGGCTACACTCAGCGCCTCGTCCAGCGCAATGACCATGCTGCGGCTCAGTTCCGCCGAGCGCCCTCCGCCCCCCGCATAGGTGAGATCGCCACTCGTGTCGCGGCGGCTTTGCACGGCCAGCTTGACCGTGCGCTCCAGCCGGTCGAGGTCGGCGCCGCGCCGTTCCGCGAAGTCGCGCAAGACGCGCGCTGCGGCGGTGTTCTGGCTGCGGATGAGGGCCAGCAACGCCGCTTCGGGTGTGAGCAGGGGCTTGCCGTAGGCGGTGATGATGTCCACCGCGTCGTCGAGGACGGCCTGCATATCTTTGGTCAGCAGATTGGGGTTGAGCGTGCCCATAGATGTAGAGTCCAGCTTCACCAGGAAATCAACGCACCACAAAGGTACATCGGGATAGCTCACAAAACAACCCGGTTCGGGAATGCTACCGGCGGGGAGAGAAAAGAGGGCTTTGCCGCAGAGCAAGGCGAAGAACGCCCAGAACGAGCAACCGTTCCCAGCCCTCATCAAGCATACCTAACAAAAGAGCGGCGTTTGTCTCCGCAGGCACGCCGCTCCTCAGCTCTTGCTATGCAGCGCTCACGCCGGTTCGCTCAGCCGGTAACCGATGCCGCGCACGTTGACAATGATGTTCGGGTTCTGGCCGGATGCCTTCAGCTTGCGGCGCAGGTTGCTCACGTGCGGGCGGATGACTTCGCGGGCCTCGTTCTCGTCCAGCGTGTAGCCGCGCACCTCGCGCACCAGTTCGGAGCAGGGCACCACCCGCCCACGGTGCGCCGCCAGATAGAGCAACAGGTCAAATTCGGTCGGCGTCAGGTCAATGGGCTGATCGCCCACGGCGATCTGATAGCGGCCAGGGTAGATGGTCAGCGGGCCGATGGTCATGGTGGTCACCGGTGTGGTCACGCGCTCGGCGACCGCACCGCGCCGCACCGGTTCGTCGCGCAACACCTGCTCGGCGGTGCCGGTCAGTTCTTCGACGTGCTCGCGGATGGTGCTCAGCAACTGACGGCGGCGCTTGAGGTTGCGCGCCCGCTCGACGCCTTCGGCGACGCTGTTGCGGATGTCCTGGCTGCTGCTGGGCTTGACCAGGTAGTCATGCGCGCCCAGGCGCAGGCTTTCGATGGCGGTTTCCAGGCTGGCGTAGCCGGTCAGCAGGATCACCACTACGTCCGGCGCGCGCTCTTTAATACGGGCCAGCAATTCCACGCCGCTCAGCCCCGGCATACGAATGTCGGTCAGCACTACGTCGTAATCGTAGTGCTCCATCATCTGCAGCGCTTCTTCGCCCGATGCTGCCGCGTGCACCTGATAACCGACCCGTTGCAGCGTCTTGCTGATCGAATAGCGAATAGCGCCCTCGTCGTCCACTACCAGGATATAAGCTTCTTCTGGATTAATCATCAGCTTTGCGCCTCACCCACGCATTTGCTCCCCCTTTTCATGCTATCTTAACTATAACTGAAGGTTAGCAAAAGCGCAAGTCCGAGTTAATTCTGGCAGTATCTTAACAACAAATGCCGTAGCAGGTATCTTTATAGTCGCGGGAGCACGGTCAGGCGTTGCCAGCGCACCACCACCCCTACTGCAGTCCTGCTATCTTCGCGGGGGTCAGGCAGGGCGAACGGTTCGGCCACGCGCCCGCGCACGCCCTCCGGCGTCGGGGCCACGAACCAGGCGATGACGCCGTTCGCCGTCAGCAGCGGCACCCGCTCGCGCCGGGCAGCGGGCACGCGCATGGCGATCAGTGTGTCCGCCAGCTTCTGGGAGTGTCCTCCCAGCCCGCGCGGGCGGAAGCGGTCGCCAGCCTGCCGGGTGCGCAGGGCCAATGTTGCGCCCACGGGCACCCACAACGCGGCACAAAGCGGGTCGGCGTGCAGGGCGGACAGATCGTCGTCGGGGTGCAGCAGTCGGGCGGAGAAAACCCAATCGCCGAAGGTATGCTCGACCGTCTCGCCCGCGGTGAAGGATAGACCACTCTGCGCCGGATCGAGCGTCGGCGCGTCTTCGCCTACTTCTGCTGCGTCCCCGCCTGCCGGGCCGATCACCAGCACACCGTAGCTCACGCGCAATGTCAGTCCACCAGGCAGGGGAGCGCGCGCGCCGGTGCGCCCGCCCTCGGCGAGCATCACCGCATCGGCGATGTGCGTGTAGGTTACGTCGCGCAGGTCGGGACGCAGTTGGCGCACTGCCGCGCGGAGCGTGTAGCGTTTGAGCGCCAGCGGTAAATCTGTCCAGACCGCCCGGTCGAACACCACGCTGCCGGGCGGTGAAGGCCGGGTCACCCTGGACAGCGCTTCCGCGCCTGCCGCTTCCAGCACTTCGGCGTCGGCGCGCAGCACGTCCGCTGTCTGTGCCAGGGTCTGGCGGATGTTGGGGTTGAGCGTCTCCAGCAGGGGCAGCACCTGGTGCCGCAGGCGGTTGCGCAGGTAGGTGAGATCGGCGTTGCTGGCATCGGCGCGCGGCTGCAACCCGTGTGCGGCAGCGTAGGCTTCGATTTCGGCCCGCGAGACTTCGAGCAGGGGGCGGATGAGCACCGGCCACAGGTGCGGCGCGGCGGGCGCTTCCAGGGGCGGGTCGCAGTGCAGGGGGATGTCCGCCAGGATATGGCTGGCCGTCAGCGGGCTGGCCGGTGCCATGCCCCGCAGACCGCTCAGGCCGCTGCCGCGCAGCAAATGGAGCAGCACCGTCTCGGCCTGATCATCGCGTTGGTGACCCACCGCCACGCGCTCTGCCCCTACCTGACGCGCCACCTGCAACAGAAAGGTGTAACGGACGCGCCGTGCGGTTTCCTCAGTGCCCAGGCGCAGGCTTTCGGCCAGGGCGGGCACGTCGGCGCGACCGGCGGTACAGGGCACACCCCACGCTTCCGCCGTCGTGCGGACGAAGTCGGCATCCGCTGCCCCCGCTGCGCCGCGCAGGCCATGATCGAGGGTGGCGACGTGCAGCCGGATGTTCAGCCGGTCGCGTAGGGCCAGCAGTACGTGCAGCAAAACCAGCGAGTCCACGCCGCCCGACACGCCCACGACGACTGTCTGACCGGCGGCGCACAGCGCATGGCGCTCGATGGCCTGAGTGGCGCGGGCGAGCAGATCGGACATTGCATTATCGTTCGTGCCGGTTGAAACGTCGGAAATAGCCGTGTGAGATGCCGCGCAGTTCTTCGAGCATGACGAAGGCATGGGGGTCAACGCGGTGAATTTCCTTGACGACTGTGCCCACGTCCTGGTGCTTGACCACCGCCGTCACCGCGCCGACCTGTCCCTGCGCGCCCTGGCCATAGGTTTCCGTCGCGCCGAAGCCCGCCGCGCGGATGGCCACGGCGATCTCGTGTGAAAGCTGCGGCGAAATGACGTGTACCGAGACGAAGCGCTGAATCAGGCGTTGTTCGAGGGTCATGCCCAGGTAGCCGCCGACAGCGAAACCCACGCTGTACGCGCCCAGATTCCACACGTTGTTGAGGTTGGAAACCACGCTCCCCAGTGCGACGGCGAAGATCAGCGTCTCCAGGATTGCCAGCAGCGAGGCGGGCATCTTCTGCCCGCGCACGATGAGCACCAGGCGCACTGTCGTGATCATGTTGCCGACCACCCGCAGCACGAAAATGCCGCCAGCGGTCAGCAGAGTGTCAGCGTCCACCACTGATCAATTCCCTTCCATGCCGCAGCAACGGTAATACGCTCTGTTCCGCCGCCGCACAGGCCCGTCACGCCGATCATACCACACTTCGCCGCGCCGCTTGAGGGGCAGTCGGCCCCCGCGATCCACACGCCCCGCCGACGCATCAGCGCGGGAACACAGACAGCCGGTAACTGCCGGTTGTTGCGCCGCCCATTCCCGCCTCGACTATTAGCCGGTAGTCGCCGTCCTGCGGCAATACGGCGGTCAAGGCTGCCCCCGTCGCCAGCAGGTCACCCGACGGCCCGTACAGGGTCACCTGCGGCTGCAAGGGGCTGCCGGGCAACGGTTCTACGGCGATTTCCCAGGTTTGCCTGGCCGTGCCGTAGAACTGATAGCCGCGGCGCGGGGCGGCGGCGGTTAACTCGTCGTGAATGAGGGCGGGCAATGTGTGCGCCACGAAGAGCACGTCGGCGGGCCAGGCACCGACCACCGTTGGAGAGGGGGGCGCGGATGGGGTGGACGGCGCGGAGGTGGAGTCGCTGGCGGGTTTGTCTTGAGCCTTCCCTGCCAGCAGCAGGGCGATCAGCAACAGCAAGGGCACGGCGAAAGCCGCGCCGTAAAGCAGACCGCGCCCCAGTCGCGCCAGCAGGGCAAGGCCGGTGCCCGCAAACCGGCCAGAGAGGTGCTCTGCGGGCGGCGGTTCGTCCGGCCAGGGAGTGCTCACCGGCTCACCCTTCGGCGATGGCTTCCACAGTCTGCCGCACCATCTCCGGCGTGATGCGGTCGTCCTTCAGGTAGTCGCGCCCCATGATCTGATAGAGGGTAGGAATTTCGCAGATCGGCACGACCGGACCAGAGGCGGACAGGCGCACATTGGGCGAGGTGAAGACGACGATGGCGTAGACCGGTACATTGGCCAGCCCGCGCTTGGCCAGGAACTTGCGCAGCGCGTAGACATCGCGCACCACTTCACGGGTGGGATTGGTGCGGGCGGGGCGTAACTTCCCGTCGCGCGTCTGATTGATCCACTCGGCCCGCTCGTTGATCCACGTGCCGGCATAGTCCACGATGCGGAAGACCAGCGCCCCCGGCGGTCCGACCAGCACGGCGTCAATATAACCTACGCCGCGCTTGCTCACGTTGCGCAGATACGTATAGCGCCCGTCGAGGAACTGACTCAGCCCTTCGCCCACGGCATAGGCGAGCGGATTGTCCTTCTGTAGGGTGAGGGCGCGGACGATGAGCGCTATTCCGGCTATGACCGCTATTGCGCCGACGACGAACAGCAACCCCTGAAACAGATCGAAGAGGAAGCTATCCCAGAGCGGGAAGAAGATGAACAGTATTCCCAGCGCCACAGCGATAGCGCCGCCGAAGAACGCCAGGCTGCCCAGGAATAGATAATAGCGCCCGCGCCGGGTGATGTTTTGCGAAGGGTTGATGTTCTGCATGGCTACGCTCAGCCGTCTGTGCGCTCACGATTCCGTCCGCGAACGGCGCGCGGACGGTACTTTTCTGCTCTGAAGGTGAACTACTTGGCCCGTCTGCTCACGTATCGGTCCGGCGGGAAACCGGAGGGCGCGCCTGCGGTTTGATCTCCGCGTCGCTCCGTTCTATCTGCGGGATGGAGGCGCTATCGTGCGCAGGCGGGGCCACGGCGGGCACCGGCGCAGCGACTTCTGGCTGCTCGGCCCCCCTGGGCGCTGGCCGGGTGAGGCCGGGATAGTCGGGAGCCATGGCCTTGCGTTTGGCAATAATGGTGTCGAGCTGGGCGCGCAGTTCGGCCATGCTGGGCAGGGGTTTCTCGATGAAAGCGTCCGCCTGCGAGATCGCCATGATCTGCTTTTCGATGGCCGGGGAGATGCGGTAGGTGGTGATCAGCGCGATAGCCATGTTGCCGAGCCGCGGGCTGCGGCGGATGCGCGCGGCCACGTAGTGCCCGTCTACCCCCGGCAGGCGAATGTCTATGATGGCCATTTCGGGCAGTTCGCCAGCGTAGGTGCCGTTGTCCACACTCTCTACCCACTGCACCGCTTCTGACCCATCCACAAAGGCGATGCCCTCGATGCCCCAGAGGCGGAACATCGCCACCAGGACATCGTAGATGTCCGGCTCGTCGTCAATCACCATCCACGTAGCCAAGGCCGTGCTCCTGAGTGCTATCGTTGTGGTTGAGCATCAGTTTACAATAAAGAGGGTCTGCCAGGCAACCAGAGGGAAAGATAAAGATGAGGCACACTCGGATTTGGGGCAGAATCCACCGCGAAGCACACAAAGCCTTGTTATCTTCACTCACCAAACGAGAAGGATAGTGAACACCAAGACACAACGAACCTGGGCATGGCCGGTGCTACCGTTGATCGTGTACACGCTGGCGGCGGTGATCGTCACCTGGCCGCTGGCGCGTCATCTGGGCGACTGGGCGGCGGGCACCGGCTACGCTGACACGTTCGAGGTGACCCGGCATATCTGGTGGGCGGGCGAAGCGCTGCGCCAGGGTGCGAATCCCTTCGATCAGCGCCTGCTGGCTTACCCGGACGGTTTCATGAGCTGGGTGCAGTGGGCGCATCCGCTGCAATATCTGCCCGGTGCCGTCCTTTCGCTGGTCATTGCGCCGCTGACCGCCTTCAATGTTCTGCTGCTGATCACGCTGACGCTGAACGGGCTGGCGGCGTACTGGCTCGGTCTGGAACTGAGCGATAATCGGCGGCCCGCCGCCTTGCTCGGCGGACTGATCTTCCTGGCGTATCCCGCCGTGCAGGGGCACCTGAGCGTGGGACACCTGGGCATCGTGACGCTGTACCCGCTGCCGATCCTGGCGTGCTGTCTGTGGCGCGTGTGGCGACGGGGCGCGGGCTGGCGGACGGTGACGCTGGGAGCGGTGGCCTTCGCCCTGACTGCGCTGGCGTACATTGCGCATCCGGCCTATCTGCTTGCGCCCCTGGTGATTCTGCTGGGTGGGGCGCAATTTCTCGCCGAAGGGGGGCGTATCTGGCGGCGCGGGGTGCCGCCCCGCGAGCAACCCTGGTTACGCGCCGCGGCCATGATCGCCCTGGGCGGACTGTTGCTGCTGCCATTCTACGGCCCGCTGTTCACTGCCGCAGGTCGCGCGGAACTGCGCGCCGTCCAGGAAACTGGCCGCGTGACCTTCAGCGCCGACGCACTCGGCTTTGTCAGTCCTTCGCCCTTCGGCGTGCTGGCGGAGTGGGGGATCGCGCCGGACTACGCGCGGGATGTGCTCGGCACCAATTCGGCGGAGGGGACGGCTTACATGGGCGTCATCGCTGTGGCGCTGGCGGGGCTGGCCGTCCTGCGGCGACCGCAGACGCGCCCCTGGCTGTGGCTGGCGCTCGGCGCGGCGGTGTTGTCGCTGGGGCCGCTGCTCAAGTGGCGCGACACTCCCGTGATCGTGCGAATCGAATCGTTCGAGTCCTATGTGACGCTGCCCTGGCTGGCTCTGCAACACCTGCCGCTTTTCGACGCGACGCGCACACCAGGCCGCTTCAACCTGCTCACTGGCCTGGCGATCAGCGCGCTGGTCAGCGCGGGGGCGGGCGTGTTGCTGTCGCGCTTGCGGCGACCGACCCTGGTGGCGGCGCTGACGGCGCTGCTCGGTGTAGGGGTGCTGGCCGAATATCAACTCTTCTGGCCCTTCCCGGCGGGCGATGCTGCACAGCCCGCCTATTTCCGGGCGCTGGCCGCAGAGGATGTGCGGGCGGTGCTGGACGTGCCGACCAATGATCTGCTGGTGGCCAAGATCGCGCTTTACCAGCAGACCCTGCACGGCAAGCCGCTGATCGGCGGGCACGCGCTGCGCCGTACCCCTCAGAATCCGGCGCTGCTGGCTGTGCTGAACCGGGCGGCGCTGGGAGAGGAGGAGGGCATCTTGCCCGCGCTGGCGGACGATCAGGTGATAGCGCTGCTCTCTGCCGCCGGAGCGGACCGGTTGATCGTGCACAAGCGCTTCGTCACTGAGCCGGAGAGGGTTGTCGCCCGTCTGCGCAACCTCCTGGGCGCGCCGGAGTATGAGGACGGGCAGCTTGTGGCGTTCGCCGTGCCGCGCACCGACGCTCGCGCGCAGGGCATCTGGCTGGCGGCGGGCGACGGCTGGGCGGGGCTGGACGGCGGGCGTTTCGTGCTGGCGGCGGAGAGCGCGTGGCATTTCTACACCGACGCACCGCTGGTCGAATGGAGCGTGCCCGTGCAGGCCTACGGCGTCCCGCGCACGATAGGCGTCTATCTGGATGACGAGCTGGTCGGCGGCGCGACCGTCGGAGACGAAGCGCTGGAGATGGCCCTATGGACAACGCCGGGCTTTCACACTGTCCGTTTCGAATCGCGCGACGGCTGCGATCCCTATCCCTTCGCCCTGAGTTGCCTGTCTGCCGATCCTCTGGGCGGGACATGCACGCGGGCCGGATCGCCCGTCTGCGTGAGCGCGGTCTTCGGCGCGCCGCAGGTCAAGGCGGCCTCGGCAGAACCGCAGCCGCTCGATGTGTCCCTGGAGGGCGGACTGCACCTGGACGGCTACACCGTGATTCTGCACGACAGGCCGCGCGCGCTGGAGGTGCGCCTGTTCTGGCGGGCGGAGCGCGCGTTGCCGGGGCGCTATGCGCTGTTCGTGCATCTGGCCGATCCGGTGACGGCGGTTCCGCTGGCGCAGTTCGACGGTTACCCGGCTATCCCCACCGATGCCTGGGCGGGTGGGACGCGCTGGGTATCGGACGTGCGCGTGCCGCTGCCCGACGATCTGTCGCCCGGTGACTACGCGCTCAACGTCGGCTGGTTCGATCCCGTCAACGGGGAGCGCCTGGCCGTGCGCGGTCAGCGCCCTTGGGCCGCTGAAGGGATCGTCTATCTGGGACCGGTGACTGTGGGAGAACCATCGCACCGTGCAGAAGTCAATTAATATTGATAAAATTATTCTTATCAATGTGCTGGTGCGGTATCGTCTGCCCGGTGCGGCCACAGAACGGTCAGGACAAGGAGCGAGAGCAGTGGTGCGATCTTACGGTCACTATATCAACGGCGAATGGGTGCCTTCCGAAAGCGGACAGTGGTTCGAGACGAAAAATCCGACGACCGGCGAAGTGCTGGCGCGCTTTCCGCTGGGCACGCGCGGCGACGTGCAGCGGGCCATTGACGCGGCGGAGGCAGCCTTCCCGTCCTGGCGACGGACGCCCCCGCCCAGGCGCGGCGAAATCCTGCTGCGGGCCGCGCAGATCATGCGCGAGCGCAAAGAAGAACTGGGTCGCCTGGTCACCCGCGAGATGGGCAAGGTGATCGCCGAGGGCAAGGGCGACGTGCAGGAGGCCATAGACTTCCTGGAATATATCGCCGGCGAAGGGCGGCGCCTGCTGGGAGAGACGACGACCTCCGAACTGCCGAATAAGTTCTGCATGACCGTCCGCCAGCCAATGGGCGTGGTGGGCTGCATCACTCCCTGGAATTTCCCGATGGCGATCCCCATGTGGAAGGTGGGCGCGGCGCTGATCAGCGGCAACACCATCGTCTTCAAGCCTGCCTCGCTGACCCCGCTGTGCGTGGCGACGCTGGTCGAAATCTTCGCTGAGGCGGGATTGCCGCCCGGCGTGTGGAACGTGGTGACGGGCAATGGCGGCACGGTGGGTATGGAGATCGTGGAGAATCCGCGCGTGAAGGCGGTGTCCTTCACTGGCGGCGTGCCCGCCGGGCGCACCATCTATCAGGCGGCGGCGCAACACCTGAAGCCGGTCGAGCTGGAACTCGGTGGCAAGAATCCGCAGATCGTCTTGCCCGACGCCAACCTTGAGCTGGCGCTGGAGGGGTTGCTCTTCGGCGCGTTCGGCACGGCAGGGCAGCGTTGCACGGCTACCAGTCGCCTGATCCTGCACGAAGCCATTTACGATCGGTTCATGGATATGCTGGTGCGTCGCACCGAAGCGCTGGTGGTGGGCGATCCGCTAGACCCGCGCACGGACGTGGGGCCAGTGGTGGACGAGGCGGCGGGCCGCTCGATCATGAGCTACATCGAGATCGGCAAGCAGGAAGCCACCCTGATCACCGGCGGAGAGCGGCTCACCGGCGGTCTATACGACGGCGGTTTCTTCATCAAACCGACCATCTTCGCCACCGAGCACGGCACCCGTATCAGCAAAGAGGAAATCTTCGGGCCGGTGCTCAGCGTGATCAAGGTGGACAGCTACGAGGAGGCCATCCGCGTGGCCAACGACGTGGAGTACGGGCTGTCGTCGTCGGTGTACACTCGCGATGTCAACCTGGCCTTCCGCGCCATCGAAGACCTGGAAACGGGCATCACCTACATCAACGCGCCGACCATTGGAGCCGAGGTGCATCTGCCGTTCGGCGGCGTCAAGAACACCGGCAACGGCGGGCGCGAGGCGGGCACCAGTGCCATTGACGAGTTCACCGAAATCAAGACGGTCTTCGTGGACTACAGCAATCGTCTGCAGAAGGCGCAGATTCGCGAAGAGTAGCGGTCATCTGGCACCGCGCAGGTTGGCCCTCTGCGAGCAGCGGAGGGCTTTCTTTCTGCCCGACAGCTCTCATCCTCTTGCTCATCTTTGTCACGCGGCACGTCGCAAGCGCGCATGGCTGGGGTATGAAGCGCATACACGTGCCCCCGCGGCGAAGGGTTTGGTCGGTCGCGGGGCGATCGGTTACAATGCGCGGCCATCGGTATCGCACACGGAAACCTGACGGCATGAGTCGTTCGCTGTTGCGCAATCCGCGCGCCTGGTTCGTGGTGATTCTAGTCGTCTATGCGCTGTACGCTGGCGCGTTCATCTTCAAGACCAGCGCCCTGGTCGAGCAAAGCAGCTACGTCCCGCAGACGAAGCGCTATTTTGTGCTCTTCGACGACATGATGATCTCGATGCGCTACGCGCGTCATCTGGCGGAAGGGCAGGGGCTGGTGTGGAATCCTGGCGGTCCGCGCGTGGAGGGCTTCACCAACCCGCTGTGGGTGGGCTATATGGCGCTCTTCCACCTGCTGGGCGTGGACGAAGCGCTGACCAGCCTGTGCATTCAGGTCAGCGGGGCGATCTTCATGCTGCTGACGCTGATCGTCGTCCGGCGACTGGCTGACTTGTTCACCGGCGATCCCTGGGTGGGCGTGGGCGCGGCGATTTTCACTGGCTTCTATCTGCCGCTCAATACCTGGAGTTTGCAGGGGACGGAGGTCAGCGTCCTGGCGCTGACGCTGACGGTTGTCGCCTGGTGGACGCTGCGGGCGCTGCGGGCGGGGCGCTTCAGCGCCGGGCCGTACCTGTTACTGGGGGCGACAACCTGGGTGCGTCCGGATATGGCCGTGCCCTTTGGGGCGCTGGCGCTGTTCCTGGCGCTGCAGGATCGCCGTCACCGCGCCCGTCACGCTCTGCTCGCCCCGCTGATCCTGGCCGCCTTTCTGGTGCCGCAGTTCCTGTGGCGGCGCTGGTACTTCGGCGAGTGGCTGCCCAACACCTACACGCTGAAGATGGCGGGCTACCCGGCCATCAAGCGCATCACGCACGGCTACGAAATCGCCACGCGCTTCCTGGTGCATTGGGGCGCGTTGCCGCTGGCGGTGCTGATTTTTCGCCGCGACCGGGCTGTGCGGCTGTTGATCTGGCTCTTCGCCGCGCAGATGCTCTACAGCATCTACGTGGGCGGGGATGCCTGGGAACACTATGGCGGAGCCAACCGTTACCTGAGCGTGGCGATCCCGCTGTGGTTCGTGCTGTTGTGGACGTTGCTACGCGCCGCCTATCATGCGCTCGCTCCCAGCGTCTGCGCGCTGACGGAAACGGGCCGCCGGTGGCAACCACAGCTAACAGCGCTGCGAGCGGGGCTGCTGGCGAGCGGCCTCTACCTGCTGGTGACGTTCAACTACACCTACGGCACGGGCGCGCTCAAGGAATGGCTGTTGCTCGAACCGTCGCTCTACGCAGGCGAGAACAAGGCCAAGGTGCAGCAGGCGCTGTTACTGGAGGCACTGACCACGCCGGACGCCACCGTTGCCCTGGCCGGCGTGGGGATCGTGCCCTATTTCGCCGAGCGCACCTGTATTGACCTGCTGGGCAAGACCGATCCGGTCATCGCGCATCTGCCGATGGATCAGACGGTCATCCCGGAATTCAAGCCAGGGCACATGAAGTGGGACTACGCCTATTCGATCGGGACGCTCAAGCCCGATGTGGTGCTGGAACTGTGGGTCAAGCCGGAGGACGCCGGGCCGTACCTGGACGCCGACTATGAGATGATCTGGTTCCCGCCCAAGAATGCCAACGTGTGGATGCGCAAAGGGTCGCCGCGCATCCTGTGGGAGCGCATCTGGGGCGGCTAGCGTTTACCTGGGCCGCCCGAACAGCGCCGCCGCTGCTTCTTCCGCCTCGCGCATGATCTGGCTGATGCGATTAACGGCGTCGCCAGCTTCCAACAGGGCGTTGGCCAGGCGGTGCAGGGCGGGGAACACGTCGTTGTGCATCTCGGCGTAGAAGGCGCTGGCTCCGCGCCCGATCCACCCGCCGTATTCCAGTTCGTCCACGCAGCGTTGCAGGCGCGAGATCAGCGCGTCTACACTCTGGCTTTCCTGCTGGAATTCGTGGGCGATGGCGGCCAGTTCGTCGTAGTCGGCGCGGATGTGATCGTTGGGCATGAGCGCATTCTCTCCACAGCGTGCAGAGTGAGCTTCACCGCAGGCGCAGTTGTGAGGAGCGCGGCGCAGTGGTACAGTGGGCGTGCTGGCCTCTTGCTCTTAGTGTACGCGAGAATGGGGCACTGTGCCAGCGGTTTGAGGGTTCGAGAAAGGCTTTTTTCACCGCAGAGAACGCGGAGGACACAGAAACGCACAGAGAATGTTCTCCTCTGTGTTCCCCCGGCGCTCTCCGTGCTCTCTGTGGTGAAACCCTGCTCTGGTAAGGAAGGGGCGGATGGGCGACAAGGACGAGACCGAGGTCAAGCTCTATGTGGGCGATCTGGCCCCGCTGGCCGAACGCCTGGAAGCGGCGGGCGCCGTACTGGAACATCCGCGCACCTACGAGCATAATATTCGCTACGACACGCCCGGCGGCGACCTGAGCCGACAGTACATCGTGCTGCGCCTGCGCCGCGATACGCGCGTCCGCCTGACCTACAAAGGCCCGGCGGTCATCAACGAGGGCATCATGTCGCGCTTCGAGGCCGAAGTGACCGTGGACGACTTTGAGACGATGGACGGTATTCTGCGAGCGCTGGGCTATGTGCCTTTCGTGATCTATGAGAAGTATCGCACGACGTACCGCCTGGGCGAGGTCGAAGTGGTGCTGGACGAGATGCCCTTCGGCAACTTCTGCGAGATCGAAGGGCCGCGCGCGGCGATCGTGGCAGCGTTGGACGCGCTGGGGTTGGCGGAACATCCGCGCATCGGCACCAGTTACCTGGGCATGTTTGCGCAGCTCAAACAAATGCTGAATCTGGCCTTCCGCGACCTGACCTTCGCCAATTTCGAAGGGATTGATATTCCTCCGGAGGTGTTCGACCGACTCACATAAACCGCTCTTCAGTGTGGTTTTGAACAGGTTATGAACAGGGGTCTACAAACTTAACGGAAGGCGCGTACAAACTTAACGCGCCGGATAACAATCGTGCAGAAAGGGGGCACTCTATGCTGGTTGGCGGTATCGAAGGGGGCGGGACGAAGTTTGTTTGCGCCATTGGCGACACGAGCGGGCGGGTGTTGCACCGCGAGCGCATCCCGACAACTACACCCGAAGAAACGTTACGCCGCTCCGTGGAATACTTCCAGGCGCAGCAGACCGCGCGCGGCGAGAAACTGGCGGCGATCGGCATCGCTTCGTTTGGGCCGGTCGATCTCAATCCTGCCTCGCCCCACTACGGCTTCATCACACGCACGCCCAAGCCCGGCTGGTCGTTTGCCGACGTGGCCGGGACGGTACAGCGGGCCTTTCCGGATATTCCGATCGGCTTCGACACCGATGTCAATGGGGCGGGGCTGGCCGAGCATCGCTGGGGTGCCGCGCGCGCGTGGCAGACTTTCGTGTATATCACCGTGGGCACGGGCATTGGCGGCGGCGGCATGCACGAAGGGCGCACCCTGCGCGGCCTGATCCATCCGGAGATGGGGCATATCCTGCTGCCCATTCGCGCCGATGACCCGCTCAAGCGCGGCGTCTGCCCGTTTCACGCCTATTGTTTCGAGGGGCTGGCGTCTGGTCCGTCCATTGAGAAGCGCTGGGGTCAGCGCGGCGAGACGCTGCCGCCCGACCATCCGGCGTGGGAACTGGAAGCGCACTACCTGGCGCATGCCATCATGGACATCATGGCCGTGCTGTCACCGGAAGGGTTCGTGCTGGGCGGCAGCGTGATGCATCAGCGGCAGTTGTTCCCCATGATCCGCGCCAAAGTGGCCGAGCTGGCCAACGCCTACTTCGTGCACCCGCGCCTGGAGACGTACGAGGACTACATCGTCCCGCCGGGGCTGGGCGACGACGCGGGCGTGTGCGGCGGGTTTGCTCTGGCGTTGGGCGCATTGGAGGAGGCACAGCGTGTCTGAACACAGCGCGATTTTCCCCCGCGCGAGCGGCGTGTTGCTTCACCCGACTTCGCTACCCGGACCATATGGCATCGGCGATCTGGGCACGTGGGCTTACCGCTTCGTGGATTGCCTGGCCGCTGCCGGGCAGAGCGTATGGCAGGTGTTGCCGCTGGGGCCGACGGGCTTCGGCGAATCGCCCTATCAGGCGCTTTCGACTTTTGCGGGCAACACCAATCTGATCAGCCTCGACGGGCTGGTTGCCGACGGCTGGCTGAGCGCCGACGAGCTGGCGGAGCGCCCCTATTTCTCGCCGCGCAAATGCGACTATGCGGCAGCGATTGCCTTCCGCGATGAGATGCTCTCGCTGGCCTACGACCGCTTCGTGCGCGATAGCGAGGCTGTCGCTGCCTGCGAAGCCTGGTGTCGGCATCCGGATCGCTGGTGGCTGGACGACTTCGCGCTGTTCATGGCGCTGAAGGAGTATCACGGCGGGCGGCCCTGGGTAGACTGGACGGAAAGCGAGGTCTTCCGCGAGAAGCAGGCGTTGGCTGCGGCCCGCAACATGCACGCCACGCGCATTGCCGAACATCGCTTCCGTCAGTGGGTGTTCTTCCGTCAGTGGGATGCACTGCGCGCCTACGCCAACAGCAAGGGCATCCGCATTGTCGGCGACATCCCCATCTATGTGGCACACGACAGCGCCGATGTGTGGGTCAACCCCGAACTGTTCGACCTGGACTTCTACGGGCGGCCCAACTTCATCGCCGGCGTGCCGCCGGACTACTTCAGCGCGACCGGTCAGCGCTGGGGCAATCCCCTGTACCTGTGGGAGGAGCATCAGCGCACGGGCTATGCCTGGTGGATTCAGCGCGTGCGGGCCACCCTGCAGATGGTGGACATTGTGCGCATTGATCACTTCCGCGGCTTTGATCTGTACTACAAGATCCCCGCCGATCGTCCTACCGCGCAGGGCGGGCGCTGGGTCAATGGGCCGAAGATCGGCTTCTTCCGCGCCCTGAGCGCTGGGCTGGGCCGCGAACTGGATCAGTTGCCGATCATCGCCGAAGACCTGGGCGACGACCTGGGCGCGGCGATCGCGCTACGCGATAGCCTGCACCTGCCGGGTATGGCCATCCTGCAGTTCGCCTTCAGCAGCTACGAAGGCGAGGAAAACCGCTTCCTGCCGCACAATCACGTGCCGAACATGGTGGTCTACACTGGCACGCACGACAACAACACCGTCTGGGGCTGGTGGACGAACGAGTCCAGCCCTGGCGAGCGCGAGCATCTGCGGCGCTACGTGGGCAAGGATCGCATAGACGAGCCGAACTGGGAGTTGATCCAGATGGGCATGGCCTCGCCGGCGCACACTTTCGTCGTGCCGTTGCAGGACGTGCTGGGGCTGGGGGCGACGGCGCGCATGAACAAGCCGGGCGTCCCGGCGGGGCAGTGGCGCTGGCGGTGTCTGCCCGATGCCCTGCCACAGAACATCAGCGGCACACCCTGGGAACGCCTGGCCGCGCTGACACGGGCGCACGGACGGGCGCAGGGGTAGCCTGAGTTCTGGTCCTCTGGCGAGCAGTGATCACGGCTGGTGAGCATGGGAGCTGACAACGATGAGCCAGGTGATCGAAATCTCCGACGCGCGCCGGTTGGCGCGGGGGTGTTATATCTGCGGAGCACGGCTGTGGGACTGCACGGTAGACGGGTGTAAGCCGGGCCAAAACCGCATCGGTGATGTGCTGCACTGCAAGGTTTGCAACACGGCCTATGTGGTGGCGGGCCAGGCCGGGCAACCTGGCAGGCACAAGGGCAGACCAAAGTGACTAGGGCGGACGATCTGGTGCGGGCCGTGTTCCGGCAGGGAAAATCACCAGCACAGACGCGCCGCGAGGCCGACTACATCGAGATGCTGCTGGGTCTGAGTGCTCCGGCGCACCTGCTGGATGTGCCTTGCGGCGCGGGACGGTTGGCGTTCGAGCTGGCGGGGCGCGGTCACCAGGTGACGGGCGTGGACAACGACGCGGCGTTGCTGGACGATGCCCGCCACAGCGCTGAGGAGCGCAGACTGGAGGCGGTGATCCGCCTGGAGCGGCGCGACATGCGCGATCTGCCCTGGCGCGAGGCGTTCGACGGGGCATACTGTTTTTGGGAGAGCTTCGGCTTCTTCGACGACGAGGGCAACCGCGCTTTCCTGAGCGCGGTCGCTGCCACTTTGAAGCCGGGCGCGAAGTTCGTCTTCGACACGCACATCGCCGAGACAATGTTGCCACACCTGGGACAGCGTCCCTGGGACCGTGTGGACGACGATCTGCTGGTGCTGGAAGAGCGCGACTACGACCCTGCAACGGCCTTGCTCAACCGGCGTTTGATCATCGTGGGGCGGGGGCGCACGGCGACCGTTGAGCTACCCACGCGGCTGTACACGTACCGCGAACTGCTGGCGCTGATCGAAGCGGCAGGTTTCACCGCCTGCCAAGGGTATAGCTGGTTGAGCCTGGTGCCGTTCATGATGGGCGCGCCGCGTTTGCTGATGGTGACGAGCAGGGGGTGAGCGCATTTTTTGATCTGAGGGATGGAGATGACCGACTCGCTACAAGACGCGAAACAACGCTGGGAAGAGACCGTCCTCCGGCCAGTGCTGACGCGCTTTCCGGAGCGCAAACCGTCGTTCCAGACTTCGTCGGGGATCGAACTGGAGCGCGTCTACCTGCCGCCGGATGGCGACGCACAGACTTACCTGGACAAGCTCGGCTTTCCTGGCGAATATCCCTATACGCGCGGGGTGCAGCCGACCATGTACCGCGGGCGGCTGTGGACGATGCGCCAGTACGCCGGCTACGCTACCGCCGAGGAGACCAATGCCCGCTATCGCTTCCTGCTCGATGCCGGGCAGACGGGGCTGAGCGTCGCCTTCGACCTGCCCACGCAGATCGGCTATGACCCCGATCACCCCATGGCGCTGGGCGAAGTGGGCAAGGTCGGCGTGAGCATCCCCACCGTGCACGACATGGCGCGGTTGTTCGAAGGTATCCCGCTGGACAAGGTCAGTACCAGCATGACCATCAACGCGCCCGCTGCCATCTTGCTGGCGATGTATATTGCCGTCGGCAAGCGGCAGGGCGTCGAGCCGCACAAACTGCGCGGTACGGTGCAGAACGACATCCTCAAGGAATACATCGCACGGGGGACGTACATCTTCCCGCCCAAGCCTTCCATGCGGCTGATCATCGATCTCTTCGCCTACTGCGCGCGCGAAGTGCCCAAGTGGAACACCATCAGCATCAGCGGCTACCATATCCGCGAGGCGGGCAGCACTGCCGTGCAGGAAGTCGCTTTCACCCTGGCCAACGGGATCGCCTATGTGCAGGCCGCGCTCGATGCCGGGCTGGGGGTGGACGACTTCGCCCCGCAGCTATCGTTTTTCTTCAACGCGCACAACAACTTCCTGGAGGAGATCGCCAAGTTCCGCGCCGCGCGGCGGCTGTGGGCGCGCCTTATGCGCGAGCGTTTCGGGGCGCAGGACCCGCGTAGCTGGCAGCTCAAGTTCCACACACAGACGGGCGGCAGCACGCTCACGGCGCAGCAGCCGGAGAACAACGTCGTGCGCGTGACGTTGCAGGCACTGGCGGCGGTGCTCGGCGGCACGCAGAGCCTGCACACCAACAGCATGGACGAGGCGCTGGCCCTGCCGACCGAAGCGGCGGTGCAGGTGGCGCTGCGCACACAACAGATCATCGCCTATGAGTCCGGTGTGGCCGACACGGTCGATCCGCTGGCGGGCAGCTACGCCATCGAAGCGCTGACCGACGAGATCGAGCGGCGTGCGGCGGAATATATCGCGCGCATAGACGCCATGGGCGGGGCGCTGGCAGCCATCGAGGCGGGCTACATCCAGAATGAGATCAACGAAGCAGCCTATGCCACGCAGCGAGCCATCGAGCGCGGCGAGCAGATCGTCGTCGGCGTGAATGCGTTCAAGTCCGAGGGCGAGGAGAGCGCTTCGCTGGACATCCTGCGCGTCGATCCGGCGATCGAAGCAGCGCAGCGCGAGAAGTTGGCCCGCCTGCGAGCCAGTCGCAACCAGCGACGGGTGCATGAGTTGCTGGCGCATCTGGAGACAGCGGCGCGCGGGACGGACAACCTGATGCCGTTGTTCATCGCCTGCGTGGAAAACGACGTGACGCTCGGCGAAATCTGCGGGGTGCTGCGCGGTGTCTTCGGCGAATACCGGCCCAGTATCACCCTGTAAGAAACACCGCAGGGTGCAGAGGACGCAGAGGGGAAAGGAGACTCTGTGTCTCCGCCGCGCCCTCTGCGTTCTCTGTGGTGAACCGCTTTTCCCCGGCCTATCGCCCCGCCTGAAACCCACTCCCGTCCCGAATGGTCTATAATAGGGATAAGCTGACCCGTCCGGCAGCCGACCCGTCGTGGTTCATGCGGTCTGACAGGCGTGGCGCGTGGGCGCCGCGCCCCCTGGTATCGAAGGCAGCACGCACGGAGATAGAAGGGAGCATACGATGAACACACGAGGTATCTATTCCCGCGATGGTGAAATGCTCGGCTACGTGGAAGGCACCCGCATCTACGATCTGCAGGGCAATCAGACAGGTGTGGTGCAGGGGCAGGTTGTTTACGATCTGCACGGCAAACGGCAATGGACGATCGATCGGGATGCGCTGCTGGACGTGCACGGCCAGGTGATCGGCTATCTGGGCGAGCCGGTCTCGCGCGACTTGTTGTAATGCGCCACAAGGGAGAAACCGCATGAGCGCACAGAAGGTTGAAAAGCTGAACTCGATGCGCCTGCTCGAAGCACAGGGCGTGGCTTACCAGGTACACACCTACGACGAGAAGATCACCGATGGGGTAGGGGCGGCCCAGGCTATGGGCTTCCCGCCGTCACAGGTCTATAAGACACTGGTCGTTCAGTTGAAAGACAGCTATGCGCTGGTGATGATCGCTGCCGATCAGACGCTCGATCTCAAGCGCTTCGCCAGGGCCATCGGGCAGAAGAAGGTGAGTATGCCCACCAAGCGCGGCGCGGAGATGGTCACCGGACTGAAGACAGGCGGCATTGGCGCGCTGGCACTCACGCACAAACGCTGGGAAGTCTACCTGGACGAGGCGGCGCGGCAGCACGAGACCATTCTGGTCAACGCGGGGCAGCGTGGCGTCAACCTGGAGGTGAAGGTAGACGACCTGGTGCGCGTGCTCAACGCCAAGGTGCTCAAGCTGACCGGGACGGTGACGGACGCGGCAGAGGGAGAACAGGCATAGCGGACAGCGTACCTGTCTGACACGCAGGCCCCGACGAGTGTCGTTTCTCGCCGGGGCCTGTTGTTTGGCCTGGCTGTGATCACTTGCCGGAGGGCAGGTACGAGCGCAACTTCTCAGCCAGGTTGCTGAGGGGCATGGTCTGCAGCCATACCTTGCCCGGCCCGGTGATGATCGCCAGGAACAGCCCTTCGCCGCCGCCCAGCCAGTTCATCACCCCTTTGACCATGGTGATGTCGTAGTCGCAGGTCGGTTCGTACATGGCGATGTGCCCCGGATCGATCTTAAGCCGCTCGCCCGCTTTCAGTTCAACCATCTGCACTTCGCCCGCGATCTCCACGAAGGCCGTGCCCGGCCCCGTGAGCTTCTGCAGGATGAAACCTTCGCCGCCGAACAGCCCCGTGCCCAGGCGCTTGCGGAAATGCATCTCCAGTTCCACCGAGTCCTCGGCGCACATGAAGGCGTCTTTCTGGCAGATCATGCTGTAACCAGCCTTGAGAGTGAGGGGGATCACTTTGCCCGGACTTTCTGGCGTGAAGGTGATCATGCCCTGCGGTGCGGTGCAGGTGTAGGTGGTCAGGAACAGGCTTTCGCCCGCCAGCATCCGCCCCAGCGCTTTGCCCAGGCCCCCACGCCCGCTGGTCTTCATCTCGATGCCGTCGCTCATCCAGGCCATACCACCGGACTCGGTGTAGACGGATTCGCCCTGCTGCAGGCGGATTTCCAGCGATTGCATCACCGTGCCGTGAATGGTGTATTCCATGTTCGTTGCTCCTCTGCTCTGACTGGGACCGTTGTGAGAGATTCTACTCCAATTTACGCCAGGCATGCCGGCCTGTTGCGCGATCCGAAAAAACAGAGGGCAGCCACATGGACTGCCCTCCGCGAAAGTGTGTTGTCGCCGGGAACTACATCAAGAACATCGGCATGCCGAAGACGTGACGCACCTTGGGCCGGTATTCCTCCACATCGTATAGCTCGGCCACGTTGACCCGCTTGACACCCTGCATGATCGTGCTCAGGTTGATGTCGGTGTACAGGCCGCGCTGCAGGGCCACCATCCGGCCAAAACGCCCCTGTTCGACCAGGCTCATGGCCATCTGCGCATAGTTGGCCGCCACCATCAGGTCGAGCGAGTCCGGCGCGCCGGAGCGCATCAGGTAGGCTACTTGCTGGTAGATGATGTTCTGGTGCGTGATGTCCTTCAGCAGGCTACCGACTACCGCGCCAATGCCGCCCAGCTTCTTGTGCCCGTACGCGTCCGCCTCGCCGCGCTCGATGATCTCGCCTTCCACCATGCGCGCGCCCTCGGAGATGGTGAGCATGGCGTAGTTGCTGGGGTTCTCGCGCTTGTCCTTGAGGATCAACTCGGCCAGGCGGTGAATGTCGAAGGGCACCTCGGAGATGATGGCGCGGTCCACACCGGCCAGGTAGGCGGCGATCAGCGATGTTTCGCCGGAGTTGCGCCCGAACAGCTCGATCACGGCGATACGCTCGTGCGAGCCGGCACTGGTACGCAGGTTGTGAATGAATTCCACCGAGCGCGTCACCGCCGTCGAGAAGCCGATGCAGTAGTCCGTGCCATAGACGTCGTTGTCCATCGTCTTGGGGATGGCCACGACCTTGACGCCCTCGCGGTGCAGGCGCTCGCCGTAGGACAGCGTGTCGTCACCGCCGATGGGGATCAGCACGTCAATGCCCAGGTACTCCAGCACCTTCAGCACGTGCTCGGTGTAGTCGTACACCACGCGCCCGTGCTTGTCTTTGTGTTGCGGGACGGTGACGCCTTTCAGATGCTCCGGGATGCTGTCTTCGAGCACGTTAGCCGGGTTGGTGCGCGACGTGTGCAGGAACGTACCGCCGGTGCGGTCTACGGTGCGCACGCGCTGCTTGTTGAGCGGAATGACCCAGTGCAGCTTCTCTTCCTCGCTGGCATCCGGGTTGTAATCCAGCAAACCGGCCCAGCCGCGCCGGATGCCGACAATCTCGTGACCGGCGTCTTCCGCGCGGTACACGATCTGCTTGATGCACGGGTTGAGGCCGGGGACATCACCACCGCCCGTGAGCACACCAATACGCAACATGTAAGTCTCCTCCAGTCTGCAATAGCGGTTTTACTCGTCCAGGTCGCTGCCGGGGAGAGCAGCGCCTGCTGTCCACGATCGAAGGCGCGCGGATACGCACACCGCCTCGATTATACCGGGTTCGGGGCCGTTTGCTCTAGACAAAACTCATAAATCGGGGCGCAGGTGCGCACCATTCAGATGAACGAAGCGGACCGTCCCCCGCCCGGCGGCGAAACGGTCCGCTCTGGATGCGCCGGTGCAGAGGTTCTCACCGGGCCAGAATCTCCGCCATCTGAATGTATTCTTCGGAGACAGAGCGCTGTTTGGTAGTGGCGTCTTCCAGGCTGACGGTGCCGATTTCGCGGCCATGCAACCCTACCATCACGCCTCGCTCGCCAGCCAGCAGCAGCTCGACCGCTTTCACGCCCAGGCGCGTCGCCAGCAGGCGGTCGAAGGCGCTGGGGCTGCCTCCGCGCACCACATGCCCCAGCACGGTCACGCGCACCTCGAAGCCAATCTCGTGCTGCTGCAGGTATTCGGCCACTTCGTGAATCTTGGGCGTGGCCCCCTCGGCAATGACGCCCATGGCGTGACTCTTGCCCTTCATGTAGGCGTTCTCCAGCACCTTGCCGATCGCCTCGAGCGTGGTCGGGTGTTCCGGAATCATGACGAATTCCGCGCCACCCAGGATGCCGCCCATCAGCGCCAGGTAACCGCAGTTGCGCCCCATCACCTCCAGCAGGAAACAGCGCTCGTGACTGGCCGCCGTATCGCGCAGCTTGTCAATGGCGTCGAGAATGGTGTTGAGCGCCGTGTCGGTGCCGATGGCCATGTTGGTGCCCCAGATGTCGTTGTCAATGGTGCCGGGGACGCCGATCACCGGGAAGCCCAGGTTATGAAGCGCTAGCGCACCCCGCAGGCTGCCGTCGCCGCCGATGACGATCAGGCCCTCGATGCCATGTTCGTTGAGCCGCCGCAGGCCGCGTTTCTGGCCCTGGATGGTCATGAATTCCTGGTTGCGGGCTGTCTGCAGGATGGTGCCGCCGCGCCCGATGATGCCGCTCACGTCGCGCGAGGTCAGGCGCTCGAAGTCGCCTGCCAGCAGGCCCGTATACGCCTGACGAATGCCGTACACTTCCACACCCGCCGCTGCTGCCGTGCGGACGACAGCGCGGATCGCCGGGTTCATGCCCGGCGCATCGCCACCGCCGGTCAAAACGGCGATGCGTCTCATGCTCGGTATGCTTGCCATAGATAGTCGTCGCTCCTGTTCCTCAGCCAGGTGTTCAGGGCGCGGCAGGCGCTGTTTCCTGGCCGCGCCCAAACGACCGGCCATTATACCACTCGCAGGTGGCCCTGGGGGTTAGAGTCTCTTTATTTTCACCGAGGCAATGAGGGCGTCAATATCGTCTTTGTAATGATTAACCAAATCCGCCGGTAGCTCCAGCGTCCAGGTCAGGCCAGTCTTGTCGTCGAAGGGGGTCACGAAGGTGACGACGGTCTGTTGCGTGGGCGCAGTGATGCCCTTGAGCAGCAAGTTCGCGGGCATGGGCCTGGTTTCATCCTTCTGACGGTAGCCGCACAGTCCGCCTTCGTATTCATAGACATCGGCATACTGACCGCTGTTCTGCTGCACGGCAGCGCAGGTGAAGTCCCCCCGCTGCCTTTGGCTGGCGTTGACGCGCAGCACCGTCGGCCCGCCGACGCCGTTGCTGGGCGCGCCGCTGAGCACGATCGGGTCTACTTCGACGATGACGAACTCATCCGCGGTGCTCTCGAAGGTCTTCCAGCTCATCGTCTCGTCAACAAAGGGCAGCCCCTGTTCCAGCAGGTCGCGCCAGACTTTCCACATCTCGTTGTTGGTATCGGCCAGGTACCAGCTACGCGGTGTCCTCAGCGAGATCTCGTAGCCGGTGCTTTCCAGTTGGATGGTCTTGCGGCCCAGATCGTTGGGCAACCAGGCGGCGAAGACATCGAGCGGCCCCAGGCTGACCGGCGCGAGACTCAGTGCGCCGCAGGCGATCGCCGGCAGCACGATGATCAGGATCAGCGCCACCAGGCAGCTTTGCCAGCAGCCGCACCCCATGCAGCCGAAGCACCCCGGCAGGCCGCAGCCGAACGGACCGCGCCGTTTCTTTTCGACGTATTCGACGCGCACCTGGGGTTCAACGGGCGTCATCGGCTGGCCCATCACAGGCGGAGGCGTGTAGGCGGGCGCATAGCGCGGCGGCTCCTGAGGGGGCATACCCACATAGGCAGAGGGGGGAGGCGGCGCAGACGGCGTAACGACGCCGGGCGCAGGCATGCCGGGTGTTGCGGCGGGGCGAGCGTACTGTTGCCGGAACTGATCGAGCAGCGCGCGCGCCTGCTGATTGGCCGGGTTGATGCGCAGTACTTCGGTCAGGGCGCGTTCGTACTCAGCCTGATCGGCGGCGACCGACGCCAACCACAGCCAGGCGACCTCGGTGTCGGGCGAGGTCTGCAGATATTGCCATAGCAGACGGCGCGCTTCCTCGCGCTGACCGGCCTGTGCGAGTTCGACTGCCTGGTGAAGGATTGAGGTCATCTCGTTCTGCCTCCTGCCGCGCCCTGCGCAGCCCGCCAATGATCATTCCATGGGATTGCATGACGCTGAGGATTATGCTCCGATTCTCGCTGCGCACCAAGTTATCGTCGCCGGTCCCTGTGCGTGGAAAAGCCGGAACCGCAAAGGCCGCAAAGGACGCGGCGAGGGGCACAGAGTTGTCTTTCCCCTGCCTTCCTGGTGTCTCGGCGGGTTATGCGCGGTCGTGCCCTCGGTGCCTTTGCGCAGAGCGCCAGCATACATCCGGCGCTATACTCAGGCATAGTGTTTCAACGGAAAACAGGGAGGCGCATCATGTTTCGCAGACTGGGATCCGCGCTACTTCTGGTGACTGTGCTGGCGTCACTGGTCGCGCCCGCACCCGCTCACGCGGCGAACGCGCTAGGGCCGCGCGCCATGCTCTATGCCTACTACAACCTGATCAACACCCGCAACTACTGGGCGGCCTATCAGCAGTGGGTCAACCCGCCGCAGACCTACGCCGAGTTCGTGGCGGGCTATGGCGACACCGCCTCGGTAGCGGCGTACTTCGGCGGTTTCCAGCCCGGCGCGATCAATGGCATCGAAGGGCGCGTGCCGGGCGTGCTGATCGGCTACCGCACCAACGGCACAGTGGCCGCTTTCAGCGGCTGCTACCAGGTGCGCTATAACCCCGCCGGTGTGGGCATGGCGCAGTGGCTGATCACCGGCGCGAACTTCCGTCAGCTTCCCGCCGTCCCCGATCAGGCGACGATCTGGCAGCAGACGCTCGACATGTGGTGCTACGGTGCGCCGTACTCCGAAAGCTACGCCAGTGTGCAGCAGATGCTGCTGGACTACATCGAGGCGGTCAACCGGGGCGACTATGCCGACGCCTATGCCCTGTGGCTCACCCCCTCGCAGACATATCAGCAATTCGTCAGCGGCTGGGCCGATACCAGCGAGACGGTGCTGTTCTTCGGGGGCTATCAGTACAGCGGTCTGCTCAGCGGAGCGGAGACAGGACGGGTGCCCGTGGTGATGCTTGGCTATCACACGGATGGGAGCCTGGTGGCGTATCAGGGGTGCCTGGGAGTGAACTACAATCCGACCCTGGCACGGCGCTGGAGCCTGTACCGCGTCTATCTG
>DAOTZZ010000239.1:0-4819 GCA_034433965.1 Anaerolineae bacterium | reverse complement strand
TTCTTGCTCGTCTTGTCCACCCAGTGGTAAAGTTTCCGGAGACTCATGTGTGCTCACCTCCTTTTTTTCAGTCCCTAAGTGTGCCACATGAGTCTCTTCGTTTCTAGTGTCGCCCCCTCAGGGAGAGGGACTTAGGGTGAGGGCTATCGGTGAGGCTTTCACAATCCCGGTCAACCATTTACGTCCGGACCTCAGTCACAGACCGCTTGACTTGACAACCCAGAGTGTCATATACTGCAATTATGTTTGCGCTAACAGAGTTTGCGGCTCAACGCGATAATGTCGTTGTTACTGCAAAAGTCGTGAGTGTTGGCCGAATTGACAAGTGACACTAGCGATCATAAGCTAAGCGTATGTGATACTTTCAAAATACGTTGAGACCTGGCAACAGTTCTCCTTTCTTTGGGTCGTTCCAGGTCACAGCTCCGCTTCACCGCAGTCCTTTGAAAAAGTCGTCCTCAGGAGGTTTTCGGGTGGTCGAAGTATCTGTCCCTTATGCCTTGCGGATGGTCAACATCGAGAAATATTTCGGCCCGGTGCACGCGCTGTCCAATATCAATCTGGAAGTCGGTCGCAACGAAATCGTGGGGTTGATCGGGGACAATGGCGCGGGCAAGTCCACTCTGGTCAAGATTCTCACCGGCGTCTATCGCCCGACCAGTGGCGAGCTTTACATCGCCGGGCGCAAGGTGGACTGGAACACCTACAATGTGCAGCGGGCGCACGAATACGGGATCGAGACAGTCTACCAGGACAAGTCTCTCGGCGAGAAGCAGGCGCTGTGGCGCAACTTCTTCATCGGGCGGCAGATCACCCGCCGATTTGGCTTCATCAACGTCAAAGAAGAAAAGCGCATCGCCCAGGAAGTGATGCTCAATACCATTGGCTTCCGCGGCAAGGGCATCACTGTGGACTCGACAGTGAGCAAGCTCTCCGGCGGCGAGCGGCAGGGCGTCGCCATCGGGCGGGCCATGTACTTTGAGGCGGAGCTGATCGTCCTCGACGAGCCGACGGTGGCTCTTTCGCTCAAAGAAGTGCGCAAGGTGATCAACTTCGTGCATCGGATCAAGGAAGGGGGCAAAGCCTGCATCTATATCTCGCACGCCATTCAGGATGTGTACGAAGTCGCCGATCGCTTCGTGGTGCTGGATCGCGGGGAGATCGTGGGCGACCTGCGCAAAGAAAACGTCTCTTTGAAGGATGTGGATGAGTTCCTGCTTTCGTATGCACACGGTTTGAAAGACAGACGCGAATGATGAAGAAACTACGCTCCTTCATCCGCTTTCTGGGCAAGATCGAAGGTCTGCCTGTGGCGGTGGTATTCGTCCTGCTGATTGTCGTTTTCATCATCACAGCCCCCGATGTTTTCTTGAAATGGCGGATTTACATGTCGTTCCTGCAGACGGTCTCTCCGCCATTGATTCTCGGCCTGGGACTCACGTTTGTCATCACTGCGGGGGAGATCGATCTGAGTTTCCCGGCGGTGGTGGCTTTCTCCGGGTACGTTTTCACCTGGGGCTTCAGAACCTTCGGTGAGCAAATTGATGGATCGCTGGCAGCCCTGCTGGCGCTGGGCCTGGCGCTGATGGCTGGTGGCCTCGTGGGCTATATCAACGGCATCCTGGTGGCCAGGGTGGGGGTGCCCTCTATCATGGCGACGCTGGCCGCGCAGTTCTTCTGGTACGGCGTCACCGTGCTGCTGGCCGGCGGGTTGCAGGCTGCGCTGAAGACTATCGAGGAGAATACTGTTCATCAGGTTCTGACTGGACGCATATACGGCATCATCCCCAACCCAGAACGTGGTCGTATTGGCATTCCCACTCAGGCGCTATGGGCATTGGCGCTCGCTGTCTTCCTGTGGTTCATCCTCAACCGGCACAAGTTCGGCGAAGCCGTCATGTTCATCGGCGACAACCCCAACGTGGCGCGGGTGATGGGCGTCAATGTGGAGGCGACGCGCATACAGCTCTTCACCATGATGGGCGTCATCGCGGCGTTTGCCGGTGTCATCCTCACCATGGAGATGCGCGTCTTCTACCCGACGCAAGGGCAGGGGATGCTGTTGCCGGTGATGGCTGCCGTCTTCATCGGCGGCACCTCTATCGCTGGCGGTGTCGGATCTATCGTGGGCACTTTCTTTGGCTCGTACATCATCGGTTCGCTGGAAGCCGGTGTAGTGGCAACCGGTATCAGCGGCTTCTGGGTGCAGTTGGTACAGGGTGTGGTGATGGGCGCATCGGTGGTGCTCAACACGGTGCTGGGACGGGGCGACCTGACGGCGCTCTCGGAACGGTTCCGGTACTGGGGCCTGCCAATGCGTTCCAGCTATTCCAGGGAAGCGCTTCCACCCGAACAGGGTGACTGAGCGCCCGCAGGGGGATAGGCCGCTTGGCGGCTTGAAAGGAGGCAAGTATCGGGTGCCGGGAAAAGTTCTCACATTCCTTCGTTTTATATCGCTTGTCTAGAAAAAAGGAGCAAGAAATGAAGCGCCTGAGTGGTTTGATTGCCGTTTTGTTCATCGCCGCGCTGGTTGTGGGCATGGTGCAGACCGTCCGGCCAGCAGAGGCCCAGGATAAGATTGTTGTCTATATGCAGATGGGGGGTCACCAGGGCGACGGCACTACGCTGGCTCGCACCAACGGCGCGCGCGAGGCTGCTGAGGCTTTGGGCATCGAGCTGCACGAGCAGTACGCCGGCTGGGATCAGCAGACGATGATCAATCAGTTCAAGGAGGCCCTGGCCGCCGACCCCGATGGCATCGTCATCATGGGGCACCCCGGCGAGGATGCCTTCGCGCCCCTGGTGGAAGAGGCGATCAGCCGTGGCATTATCGTCACCAGCGGCAACAACTCGCTGCCCAACCTGCAGGCCAAGTATCAGCCCTACGGTTTTGGTTATGCGGGCGCTGACCTGTGGACGGGCGGCTACATGACCGGCAAGGCCATGGTCGCGGCGGGCCTCAAGCCCGGCGACAAGGCGTTGGTCTATGACATCTGGCACGAGGAACTGCGCAGCCGCAGCCCGCAGGGCATCAAGGATGCTCTGGAGGAGGCGGGCGTCATCGTGGACGTACTCGATGTTTCCCAGGAAGTCAACTCCGATGTGTCGCTGGCTACGCCTATCCTCACCGCCTATCTGGAAGCCCATCCTGATCTGCGCGCCATCGGCACGCAGCACGGCAACATCACCGCTGCGCTGGTGAACGTGCTGAAGGAAGCGGGCTATGCGCCGGGTGAGATCATCGTCGGCGGCATTGACCTGTCGCCCGCAACGGTGGCTGGCGTGCAGGAAGGCTACATCAGCGCCACCTTCGACCAGGTGCTCTACCTGCAGGGCTATATCCCGATCCTGCAAATCTGGCTGACCTACAACTACAAGATCCCCGGCCTGGTGGTGGATACGGGCGTGGGCGTGGTCACGCCAGACAACATCGGCGAGATCATCCCGCTGATCGAGAAGGGCATCCGGTAGTATTCGTCTGCCCGTCGTACTGAATTAGGCAGAAGAGCGCCCTTGCCTCCTGGCAGGGGCGCTTTTTCATGGATCGGCGCGGGGGCAGTTGGTTGCGCCGTCAGGGGCGCAGAATCAGCCCCATCGAGCGGTATGTGTAGCGCAGGACGAAACCGGCATGCTGCGCGGCCTCTATCAAAGCGGACTGCCAGCGCGGCAACTCTAGCTCGACCCGGTGTTGCGCATCGCCGGATGTCGCAAGGCGCAGTGTCTCAGCGATCAGGTGAGGGGCGAGCGCGGCATGGGCCGGGTCTAGCTCGACTTCGATGCGGTTGGTGCCTCCCCGCCGACGGCGTACCATGCAGCGGGCGCTGGCGACGACCTGGCTGCTGGAGACCTGGCGGGCCAGATAGGAATGCACGCGCAAGCCTTCGGCGGCCAGGAACAAAGGGGCGACAGCGCGCAGGAGCCACGGTTGGCGGAAGCGCCCTTCTTCGACCGGCACGTAACGGCAGACTGTCTCTGGCGTGATGCGCTGTGACAGTTCGTAGCGCGGACGCCAGTTTGACCGCGAGCAGGGCAACACCGTATAGCCATCCGGCAACGGGACGGGGTCTGGTTGTGGGCCGGGGGTATAGGCAAGTTCGTAGCGGTCATCGAAGTGCACGAAGCCGAGCGATTCATAGAGCCGGTAGGCGGGTTCATTGCCAGCGATCACATCCAGCACGATCGACGCCGCACCCCGTTCGCGCGCATAGGCCACCGACGCTTCGACCAGGCGGCGAGCGATGCCGCGCCGCCGGTACTCTGGCAGCACACCCACGTTGCCGATCAGCCAGCGGTTGGTATTGCCCATGCGAATGACATTGGTCAGGCCAACAGGCTGTCCATCTTCTTCCCAGATGAAGCCGCGCAGCGCGTCGCGCAGCGGCGGGTGTAGCGCCTGCAGCAGTCGCACCACGGGCCAGAGACGGCGGATGCCGCGCAGGCTATCTACCATGCCTTCGATCTCGTCCTGGCGGATGCTCCAGGCTTCGTTCTCCGGGTACTGGAAGGAAATGGGAATCAAGGTGATGAGCACGTCCAGGTCGGCGGGAAGTTTGAAAGGACGTAGAGGCACAGAAAACTCCTTCCAGCACAGCAGAATCATACCCAGGGCACCAGTATGGGTTAGTTGGCAAGGGGGTGCAAATGGTGGGCAGGGGTGTGTGCGTGTGCTCGCTGTCACACCCCCGCGCGGATGTTGAGGATGCCAGTCCGCTAATCGAACTCGAACAGATCGCTGAGGAACGAGCGCCGTTTGCGGGGCTTGTGGGATTTGTCGTGCCTGTATTCCCGGTCGTCGTCGCGGTCGCGGCGATCGTAGTCG
>DAOTZZ010000238.1:0-6619 GCA_034433965.1 Anaerolineae bacterium | reverse complement strand
AGAGGGACTGCCTACTAACAGAGTGTAGTGGCCGTCCAGGGGCAATTCCAGGTGCTCAATCTGCGCACTGCGGTCCGGATTGGCGACAGCCGTTGCCAGCACACGCCCGTCGCGTGCACGTACCTGCACGGTCAACAGAGCAGGACTGCCTGCGGTCTGACGAGCGCTTATCCTGACGACGTCTCCCTGCGAGCCGCTCCAGGTCCAGGCATCAAGCGCGTCCGCTGGTGTCAGCACTCCAGAGGCTGTAGAACCGTAATCAAGTGAAGCACTGGAGGCCTGTTGCTGCGCACCCCGACCTTCGATCTCCAGAACGTACCGCCCCCCGCTGCCCTCCACGATAGCTTGATAGACGCCCGTATGCGGCAGCGTTGCGTCGTCCAGAACCAACTCGCGCTGCCCAAGGTATGCGCGGCGCTGCGCAAAGATCGTCCCGGCACTGTCTGCCAGGCTGAGGACCAGTGGATCACTTTCTCTGTCACCAAGTAGCGTGACTGCGGCACGCACGCGCTGTCCCGCCGTTCCCGCGAACAACCAGTGAGCGGCCCGGTCTGGCAATAGAGTCCCGGTCACAGGTCCTTCCAGTATCCCGCCCAAAGGAACTTGCGCCTGTACACTGCTAACGACGCTCAAGTGAATGTCGAACGACAACCGGGCAGAGGGCAGGCTACCGCTATCCGCGGCAACAACCAACTGGTACACACCGTCTGCTGGAAGGTTTCCCAGCAAAGACAGCCCCCCTCCCGGAGTCACATCCGGCAGTCCGGCGTTGAGCGGCACAGCTTGTCCTGCCACATCCAACAAGGTAAGCGCCAGCGGAGTCTCGTTCTCGGCAGATACGCTGGCAAAGACCGTGTCGCCCTCCTGCCCCCAGAAAACAAACGACTGCCGAAGCGTCTCTGGCCCCAGCATGGCTCTGGTGGTTTCTCCCATCGCCAGTAACTCACCCTGGACCACCCGGACCGCTCTGGGATCAAAGTTGTCCACTGTCTCTGCCCACAGCACATAGCGCTGAGCATTTCTCATGCCAACGGCGATGCGATATTCACCAGCCACCAGAAACGAGTAGGTCAGCGCCACTGGCCTGCCATCCGCCCGGTGCTCCTCGGCTACCACCTTCCCTGCCGAATCGAGCACAGCCACCGCGATGGGGCTGTCGTTTTCGGCTGGCACGGCTGTGAAAATGAAGGTCTGTCCAGCCTGCACAGATAGTGTCCAGGGCTGCGCAGTGCGCCCCTGAGCGATCTCTCCACGCACCGGCACGCCAATTGCGAGAGGAAGTGCGGGCTGAGCAAGTTGATCAGTCTGCCAGGCGGGTATGATCAGATCGGGGATCGACACGCGCTGCACCGCCGATCGTTCCTCAAGAACCAGCGCTGGCACGCTCTCAGGTGCAGGCGCACTATTCACACCACTCAGTTCGGCCTTCAGATAGTACACCGGGCGAGAAATCGCACCCGAACCGACCACCAGCACGCGATATCTCCCTCCCTCTCGCAGCAGCAGGCCGGTTAACTCATCGCCCTGAGCGCTGGAAGCCAGCAAAAGACCGTCCGGATCGAGCACTGTCAGGTCTGGCGCCGCGCTGCCGACAGGACTTTCCAGCCCGAGGCTGAGAACCGCACCAGGGGGCACTTCGATCCACCAGTGATGTACCGGATCGCTCTCGCTGAGAACGCCTTTGAAGGACCGCCCTGGTTCGAGCATCCCCCCACTTGCTGGAATAGCTCGCAGGCTGTAAGACGCACCCTGCCCATTCACAGCAAACACCCGTATGCGATAGCGACCTCTCTGGGACGGGTGAACATACAACGAACTCCCGCCCAGAAAGGAATCTGTCAAACCTGTGCCAATGACTTCTCCATCGGGCGCTTCTATTTGCATGACCAGCTCAGACGTGCCCGACAGCCGGGTGAGGACTGACTGCCAGGGTATGGATTCGGGGTTGTCAATCAGCCATACGTCAACGGAATCCGGTGCAAGGTCAGCCGCCGTTCCACCTGCGGGCAAGAAGCCGGCAGTTCGCTCGGGGAAGCGCTGCGCAAAGGCACGCCAGCTCTTGCCCAGCAAATCGACCTGAACCGTGTAGCCCCCTTCGGCCAGACTGCCGTCCAGGGAAATCAGATAGGGACCGCCCTGTTGCAACACAAGCGGTTGACGGATGTCCTGTCCAACTGCCCGCACCAGCACAGGCGTCCCGTCGGGAGCGAAGACCTGTAATGTTCCCTGGGATGCAGGCGCATCGGGCGAGAACTGTAACATAACAAGATCGCCCGCCTCCGCCATCAGATACCAGTCGGTAGCAGCTCCGGTCCCCCTGGCAACCTGCCTCGCCTCGCCATAGGTCAGGTGTCGGGGAGCAGCGCCCTCTGCGGGTAATCCAACCGTGCTGAGACGAAAATTCACTGCTTCGGCCACCAGGTCGCCCCATGGCAGCACCTCAAGCACGATAGTGCCTCCCGGCGGAGCGGGAACGCTGTAGGCGAATTTACCAAAGCCGGTGACGCTATCCAGAAGAGCACCCTCAGCACTGTAGAATGCGAGACGCAGGCCTTGCGCTGGTTCGGACACCTGTACCACGAAAGCGATATGGCCCCCTTGTGTGTCCAGCGCGTAACGCATCACCGGCGCGGCGCGGGTCAGGCGACCGCGCACCGCGGCCCCAGCTGCCAGCGGAAGAGGTTCCGGCGAGCTTTCGCCCGTTCCTGCCTGCCGCAGAGCGACCAGCAGTTCGAAACTCCCTGTCGTGCGCCCGCCCGCACCGAGATTGGCTCCCGAACGGCGAGCCACAACGGTATAGATACCGTTCACAGGCAAACGAACAGCGAGCAGAACAGCTTCGTTCCCTTCACCACCGCCGTCCGCGCTCGCCAGTTGGCTGCCGTCGGGCGCAAGCAGAGCCAGGAAGGGATCGAGATCCCCTGCAGTAGTGCGCATGAATACATCCACCACATCGCCCGCGCTACCGGAGAGCGACCAGGTAGTGCGGTAGACAGCATCGCTGATCTCCCCCTCGACACTGCGACCGTAGACCAGTGAGTTATCCCCCGGCACAGCGCTCCGCTCCACTACGGCCAGGCCAAGCGCATATTCGCCTGCAGTCTGTGCCTCACCCTGCACCAGCACTTTGTGCAAGCCAGAGCGGCTGATCCCCAATGTAAAACGGAATTCGCCTTGTTGAGAGGAAGGATAGGAGACCTTCGTGAGCAACCGTCCCTCCGGATCGGTGACGGTCAACAGAGGGACAAAACCGTCGCTTTGCGGCTCGACGCTCAGCGCTACCACATCCCCGGCAATCGCCTCAAAGACCCAACGTTCCTCGGAGCCTGGCGAGTCGATCCGCCCCCTGACGACAATACCATCTATCAGGCGGTTGTCTTGCGCCGCCGCTGGCAGCCACAGCCTTCCGATGCTCACCATCAGCAGGGCTGAGAGACCCAGCAAGAGAACGACCTGCCAGTAATGCACGCGCCTCACCATGACCCGCCTCTGTCCAGTTGCCGCTCTGGTCTGATCATCCGGCAACCCAGGTGTCTTGCCAATCCTGGCACAGGCCGATTATAGACCAGCTTCCCGTTGAGACAGAAATCGCGCCGTTGCTTGCCTGTCACTCACCTTGCACACCAAGCAAGGCCGACTATAATCCCACACAGAAGGGGCGCATGCAGCGCATGGAGGAAATGGCGATGGACGACACACGCGAACAGCTACGGCGCGCTTACCGTTACATTCGGCATGACCGCACGCAGGACGCACAGCAGATACTTCGACCGCTGCTGGAAAGAGAACAGGACAACGTCCATGCCTGGTGGCTCCTCGCGCATGCCGTAACTGACCCCGAAGAAATCCGCCATGCGCTCATCCGCGTTCTGACTCTAGATCCCAATTATCCCAATGCCGATAAGGCCCGTGAACTGCTGGCCGCCCTGGACGAACGGATAGCTGTCACGACCGAGCCTGAAGCCTTTGCGCTCGCCGAGGATGAAGCCTTCGCTGGTCAGGTGGAGGTCGAAGACTGGGCTGAACTGGAAGGCACCTTTTCACCCCCCGAAGCTCGCAGCGCTTCTTTCCCGGACTATGAGACGCCAGAAAGGCCGCAGTTCGCGCCGGAGCCTCTTGAAGCACTCATTCTTGACGAAGCTGAAGCCGAAATGCCCGCCCAGCTTGAGTCCGGCGAAGACGATCCCTTCGCCCGTTTGGAAGAGGACTTGCTGTCCGACCGGTTCCAGCAGGAAGACTTCGATACCGCTGATTTGATCAAAGCCATTGACGCCGAACAGGTAGACCTGGATGCCTTGCTCAAGCTCGAAGAGGAAGAGGCCGAGCGAGAGCAGGTATCCGCAGCCCCGCGACGCGCGCGGCGTCCGGGCCTTCTGTTCTGGCTGCTGGCGTTGATAATCGCCCTGGCCGGTCTGGTGGTGCTTGTCTTCCGCCTGATGGAGCAAGGGGAAACTTCCTCGCAGGACCCAGGCCCTCTCGCCCCGCTCGCCATCGAAGACGTGACGCTGGCAGGTGTCCTCAAAGGCCTCAACGATCAGTTGAGCATCGAGGGTCTGGGTCAGGAATACCGCGCTGTTGTCGCTCCGAGCCCCTTGGGGAAAACTCTCTACGTGGAATTCTGTCTGTCTTCTCCCTCCAGACTGCCTCAAGCGGTCTTTCAGGGCATGGAGCTGGCAGCTCAGCATAGTGGAGCAGCAAGCGGACAGGTGCAAGCCGTAGGAGTGTCCGTCAATCGCTGTCAGTCTGAAAAACACGACACCCTGTACCGCGCTCAGGTGCCGTTGGAGGCCGCTCAGCGCTATCTGAATGGTGATCTGGGAACGGGCGAGAGAGCGCTGGCCAGCTTCCAGGCCCTTTGGTCAGTCTCCTGAGCTAGTCGTTGACCTGGGTTGAACTGGCGCATTCAGCGGGCAGCCATACGACGAAGCGGCTGCCCTTTCCTATTTCGCTCTCGACCGTGATAGTGCCCCCGTGACCCTGCACAATGCCGTACGTTACGGACAACCCCAGCCCTGTGCCATCGCTCTTGGTGGAAAAGAATGGCTCGAAGATGCGGTCGAGCGCGTCGGGAGCAATTCCCGTCCCCGTGTCCGCGACGGCCAGGACCACGCCCTGCCCATCTGGATACAACTCAACGGTCATGTCTCCGCCGTCAGGCATGGATTCGGCGGCGTTTAGCACCAGGTTGAGCAACACCTGTTTGAGTTGCGCCGGCGTGCCCAGGATGGGAGGCACCGACTGGAGCCTCTTGGTAACCCTCACCTGCAGGCGTTCCATTTGTCGCTGCGTGAACAGCGTCACTTCGTCAATCAGCTCTCGCAAATCTACGCGCATGATCTCGCCAGTAGTTGGGCGGGCAAAATCAAGCAGCCGTGAGACGATGCCCTTGATGCGCTGAACCTCCTGCTCGGCCACACGTAACCCCTGGACGTCCACAGGCTGTCCATTCTCAATGTCTTCTATGGCGACTTCCAGGCAGTTGAGGATCGGCTGCAGGGGATTGTTCACCTCGTGCGCGATCCCTGCCGCCAGCCGCCCCAACGCAGCCAGCTTCTCGGATTGGATCAACTGCGCCTGCGCGGCGCGCAGCTCGCGGGTGCGTTCGTCAACCATGGCTTCCAGATTCTGGGCATAGGCATGCAGTGCCGCGTGTAGTTGCGCATTGCGCACCGCCAGCGCCGCCTGTTCTCCCACCGAGCGCAACATGCGTAGCTTGCTCTCACCATACATTTCCGGCTCAGCGTGGGCCACCACCAGGATGCCTACCAGTCGCCCGTGATGTAACAAGGGGGCCGCAATAGCCGACTGATATCCCTGTCGTTGTAAGTGCCCAAACTGCTCCGAAGCTGCGGCGTCGGTGACCAACACCGGCGCACCGGTACGATAGACATAGCCCGCTACGGAATCCTCGCCTTCGAGCACTGCGCGCACTTCATCCTCAGACAGTAGCCCCCGCTGCGCATCGCGGCACAGAAGCGGCTGTTGTTGCTCGTCGAACAGGTAAAGCTCGACTTGATGAGCGCCGAACTCGTCTCTGGCAATCGCGACGATGCGGTCGGCCAGATCGGGGAGTGCCAATTGTTGATTGAATTCCGCTCCGATACGCACCAACGCTTCCAGCTCAGCGTTGCGGCGCTGCAGGCGATCTTCTAGCTGACGGGCGCGCATCTTGCTGATCGCCCGCGCCACCAGTTCGTGATAGTCGTAGGGCTTGCGGATATAATCATCAGCTCCCAATTGCAGCCCATGCGCCACGTCCGCTGCTTCGCGCGCCGCCGCCGTGACGAAGATCACGGGAATCCGGGCGGTCTCCGGGTCTTCGCGCAGGCGGGCCGTAACTTCGAAGCCGTTCAGATGGGGCATCTGCACATCCAGCAGGATCAGATCGGGCTTCAGCTCGCGCGCCTTGGCCAGCGTAGATAGACCGTCGCGCGCGCTTTCTACATCGAAGCCTTCGCGCTCCAACACGCGATTCAATAACAAGATCGCGTTCTGCTCATCGTCAGCCACCAGTACCAGGGGTCTGCGCCTGTGCATGGCAATACCCTCTCACCCAACCTCATCTCACCCCGTATGATAGTGACGCCTCTCCCCGCTAAAGCGGGGAGCTTCCCAGGCT
>DAOTZZ010000237.1:0-28669 GCA_034433965.1 Anaerolineae bacterium | reverse complement strand
GAGTGGGCCTGGATCACCACGCCGGTGCTAATCGCGCTCTTCAGCGTGCTGGCCTATCAGGTTGGCTTCAACCTGCGCGGCAACGATCCGACGATCAGCCGTCTGACGGTTATACGGCAATGGCCGGGCCAGGCTGAAGCGCAGGTCACCGCGCTGGTCGGCGTGCAGGCACCCCGGCGGGCTGCCTACGACGTGGTCGCCGGGCGGGGGTTCACCCTGCGCCCTTTGCCAGATTCTGGCGTGGGCGTGGCGGTGACGGTGGACGAAGGGACACGTTACAGCGCTGCCTCCGTGCCCATTGACGCTGGTACAATTGCCAGTTTCGCTGCCGAAGGGTTTGTGCCAGCGTTGCCCTTCGCCGCGGAAGCGACCTGGACGCTGGCCGGGGGCTATGCGCCGCGGCTGGCGGGGCACGTGACCAACGAGTCTGACGTGCTGTGGCGCGACGCGGTGTTGCTGATCAAGGGCGAAGCGCGTTACCTGGGCGATCTCGCTCCCCGTCAGACGGCGACCTTCGATCTTGCGGTCGGGCCGCAGGACCCTGGCCCGCTGACGCTGGGCAGCGCTATTTCGCGCGACCTGTACCTGTGGCCGTCCTGGCAGTTCACGCGACGGATGCCCGGCTGGTGTTTCGACTACCGCGGTTTGGCGCTGACCCTGACCGATGTGATGCAGGGCAAACGCTTCGTCTGCACCGCACGCGGAGTCTCGCGCCACGAGCAGGAAATCCGCCGCCGCTATCGGCTACTGGCCGCTCTGGCGGTAGACTACGATCTCAGCGGGGGGCGGGGCATGGGGGCTTACATTTTTGCCTGGAGCGACCAGCCGCTGGCCGAGATCGAGATGCCCGGCACTTCGCCCAGGACTGAAGACACGACCCTGCTGATCGTGGAGATTCCGGTAGGTGTGAGCGCGGCTGATGATCTGGTGCAGATACCGCCCGGCCTGACCACCTGGACGGTGACCGAGACGCACGATCCGCGCACGTTAACGTCCATCACCCCCGACTCGTTTGAGATTCCCGAAGGCTCGCAGGCGGTCTTTCAGTTCAGACCCCTGCCGCCTCTCCTCCTGGCCGAAGTGCAGGCGGTAGATGTGCTTTTCGAGGGGCAGGGGGCGCTGCTGGTCGAAGTGTGGGACTGGGGAGCGCAGAAATGGCAGGCGCTGCGATTTGCGCCGGACGCGACTATGGTGCGCCTGATGCCTGGCGATCGCTACGCCGGGCCGGGGGGAGCCGTGAATGTGCGTATCTCTTCGACCGGCGGTTTGGCGTACAATAACGTAGACTACGTGCGCATCGTCTATCACGGGCGGCTGGGGCGTTGAGCGCACGTGAGACTGACAACGGGCAGCAGACAATGAGTGCAGCGGGCAACGAATACGTCATCGAGACGCGCGGGCTGGTCAAGCGCTATGGCAAGCTCGTGGCGGTGGATGACCTGTGGCTGCAGGTACCGCGCGGCGCGATCTATGGCTTTGTGGGGCCGAACGGCGCGGGCAAGACTACGACCATGCGCATCCTGGCCACGCTGATTCCACCTACCGCCGGCGAAGCGTTCATTGACGGCTATTCGGTCACCGAGCACCCGCGCGAGGTGCGCCGCCGTATCGGGTACATGCCAGATTTCTTCGGCGTCTACGACGATATGAAGGTGTGGGAGTATCTCGATTTCTTCGCTGCCTGCTACGAGATTCCCGCCCGCGAGCGCCCTGCCCTCATTGACGATCTGCTGGCGCTGGTAGACCTGACGCACCGGCGCGAGGATATGGTCGAGAAGCTCAGTCGGGGCATGAAGCAGCGTCTGAGTCTGGCGCGCACCCTGGCACACGATCCCGACGTGCTCATCCTTGACGAGCCGGCGTCGGGCCTGGACCCCCGCGCGCGCATCGAAGTGCGCGAACTGCTGGTCGAAATGGCGCGCATGGGCAAAACCATTTTCTTCTCGTCGCATATCCTGGCCGATGTCGCCGAGATATGCACGCACCTGGGGATCATCGAGGCGGGTAATCTGGTCGCGCAGGGTACGGTGGAGGAGATTCGGCGGCAGTTGTTGCCGGTACGCGAGATCACCATCGCTCTGCTCGACCGCGTAGAAGACGCCCGGCGCATCCTTGGCGAGATTGCGGGCGTCACGCAGGTGCGCGATCTACCTGACGAAGGGGGGCGCAAGCGACTGCGTGTGGACTTCACCGGCGACGATGCGGCGCTTAGCGCGCTCTTGCAGACACTGGCGCAGCGGGGTTTGCCGGTGGTGAGCTTTGCGGAGGAGATGCGCGATCTGGAGTCCGTGTTCATGCGGGCGACCAGGGGGATTGTGTCCTAGAGGCTGTTATGATCTTTCACGAAGTGACTTTCCCTCATCCCAGTATCCCTTCCGCGCGAGCGTGGGTGGATTTCGAAACTCGCTCCTACCAACTCATGGCGTGCCAGGAGGGTGGGAGTTGAAGGCGAAAAAAGGGCATAACATGCTCTGGGCGAGGCGCAGGCGATGCAGGTGACGGATCGAGCCATGGCATGGCGCAGGCGGACGGCGTTGCTGCTGCGCAACCCGGTGATGGTCAAAGAGCTGCGTGGACGGATGCGCGGGGCGCGGGCTTTCAGCGTGCTCACCATCTACCTGACGCTGCTCGGTGTCTTCGCTGTGCTGGTCTACATCGCCGTGACCGAGTCCTCGACCAGCGTGAGCGGGCAGGCCGACGTCGGCGAGATCGGGCGAACTCTGTTCGGCGGTGTGGTCGCCATCGAAATGCTGCTGATCGCTTTCCTGGCCCCGGCTTTCACCTCGGGGGCGATCAGCGGGGAGCGCGAACATCAGACATTCGAACTGTTGCGGGCGACGCTGTTGCCGGCTCACGCGCTGGTGCTGGGCAAACTGGCCTCGGCCATGCTCTACGTGTTACTGCTGTTGCTGGCGGCGATCCCATTGCAGAGCATCGCCTTCTTCTTTGGCGGGGTCTCTGAGACCGAACTACTCCTGGCGCTGATCGTGCTGGCTGTGTCCGCCCTGTTTTTTTGCTCGGTGGGGGTGTACTTCTCGGCGCGGTCACGGCGCACACTTTCGGCCAGTCTGCTTGCCCTGGGCGTGACGCTGTTCTTCATGGCGGGTATTCCTCTGCTGGTGGGGGTGATCTGGCTGCTGGCCGATTTCACGCTGGGCGATGTCGGCGGGTCGGCTTACGAGATGGTCATGCTCTATGGCTCCGGGGCAGCGCTGAGCCTGAATCCGCCAGTTACCGCTCTGTTGACCCAATATTTGCTTGTCAACCGACACACTGCCGGACTATTCTCGTATACATTAGTGAACGGTGACTCCGTGACTCTGATAGCACCCTGGATACCCTTCACGGTGCTATACCTGGCGCTGGCCGGGTTGTTCCTGTTCCTGGCGGTGCGCAGGGTCCATGTGGTCATGGAATAGAATAGTCCAGCGCCCGCCAGTATGCCCGGAGAAGGTCACCATGAACGCCATTCTGGCCGAACAACTGACCGTTACGCTGACCCGACGGGTGCGCCACTGGGATCGGCGACTGCGCCTGGTGCATACGGTCACCTGGGTGCCGCGTGGGGTGCTGCTCGGTCTGGCAGCCGGTGCGGCTCTGGCGACGGTAGCGCGGTTGCGCCCCTGGCTGCTGCCGGAAGAAGTCCTGCGTCTGACGGTCGCGCTGACGGGCACGTTGATCCTGCTCATTCTGCTGGTCATCTGGGGCTGGCCGCGCTCAGTGACCCGCAATGCGCGCTATTTCGACCGCCGCTTCGACCTCAAAGAACGAGTCAGCACGGCGCTTGAACTCCTGGCCGGGCGCATTCCCGCTTCTCCGCAGCTTGTCGAACGACAACTCGCCGACACGGCGCAGGCAACCGCGCGGGTACAGGCTGCGGCGCAGTTACCTTTGCGCGTGCGCTGGCGCGAGGTGCTGGCTGTGCTCTTGCTGGCGGGGGCGCTGGCCTGGCTGCTCACCAACAATCCGCACGCAGAACAGCTCCGCGCTCGCCGCGAACTGGATGCGGCTATCTCGGCGCAGGCGGCGGCCCTGGAAGAAGCGATCCAGGCCGTGGAGGAAAACACGCAGCTTTCACCCGTCGAGCAGGTGGCGTTGTCCGAACCTCTGCGTGAAGCCCTGGAAATCCTGTCGCAACCCGGTATCTCGCGTGAGGAGGCGGTCGCTGCACTGGCGGAAGCGTCGCAGGCGCTGGGCGATTTGACGAACGGCCTGTTGCCCGAAGATACAGCACCCTATGAGCAGGCTGCGCGGGAACTGGCGCAGTCGGAGATGACAGGGCGAGTCGCTAATGCGCTGCGTCAGCCGGACCTGGGCGAAGCCGCCAACGCGGTGGAAGGTCTGGCGCGCGACCTGGCGCAATCCAGCCTCAACGAGGCGCAGCGCCAGGACCTGGCCAGACAGTTGGAGGGGGCGGCGGACTCTCTGGAGGCACAGAATCCGGCTTTGTCCCAAAACCTGCGCGACGTGGCCGAGGCGCTGCGTCGCGGGGATATGGCGGCGGCGCAGCAGACGCTGAACCAGACGGCCCAGGTGTTGCGCGCCCAGCAGGAGCAGCTTGAGCAGTCTGCGCTGGCAGAGGCGGCTCGCGCGGCGCAGCAACAGACGGCGAGTGGTCAGCGGGAGATAGCCCAGGCGGGGCATGAAGAGTCCGCCGCAGGAACTTCCGAGGAACCGTCAAGCACGGCGTCGTCTGCGGCAGAAGAACAGGGCGCTGCCGGGCAGGGACAGGCACAACCTGGCGCAGGCCAGGCACAGGCCGGCGCTGAAGCGGAAAGCGCACTGGAGGGTGAGGACTCCGGCGCGGGCGGCGCAGGCGAGGGGCAACCGGTGGGCGGTCAGGCTGAGGAAGCGGGAGAGGCTGGCGCGGGCGCGGGAGCTGGTGAATCATCTGTGCCGGCGGGACAGTCTACTGGTGTGGAACAGGGCGAAGGCGAGGCCGCGCTGGGGGCGGGTTCTGGCGAAGGCGGCGCCGGCGTGGATACCACGACGGGCGCACAGGTTGAAGGAGGAACCGGACAGGTGCCCTTCAGCGCACCCGAAGGTGAGTTCCACGACTATACACCGCAGCACGCCCCTACTACGCTGGGGGGCGAAAGCGATCAACTGCTGGACGTGGGCGGGGCTGTCCCTGAGGGGCAGGGCCTGCCATTGCAAGAGGGAGAACTGGCCCCCAATCCGGCGGGTGAGGCGACGCTGACGTATTCGGGGGCGCTACGGGCGTTTCGGGCGGTGGTCAGTCAGGCGCTCGAAAGCGGGCGTATCCCGCTCGATCAGCGCGATGTCATTCACGATTATTTCTCGTCTCTGGCGCGCTAGCGTGCCGGAAGGGAGAACGGAGACGATGCCGACACGGCGTCTGGGCTGGCTCGTCGGGCTGCTGGCGGCAGTGGCGGCGATCAGCGGATGCATCCAGCCTGTGAGCACCGTAGACCTGACAAAGACGGCGCTGGCACCCTTCGCTGTTGTGCCCACCAATGCGCCGGTTGCGTTGCCTGCGGGCGCTACCCCTTCGCCGACCCTGTTGGTCGAGCAGTTCATCCTCAGCCGCGGTGAGCAACCCAACGACCTGCAGATGTGGTATGACCAGCCGCAGGCGTTCGACCGGCTGCAGGGCTTCTCGTATACAGGGATGACGGGGGTGCCATGCGTCGGGTATCTGCTCTCGACGCTGGCCAACGGCGTCTGGCAACCCAACAACGGTGCTCTGGTCTGCGCCGACTCTCCTGCTGCGGAGGCGTTCGCCGCCGTGACGTATTTCCTCACCTCTACTGGCGAACCCACTACCATCGTCTTTGGGCGGGTAATGAACCCAGCCGCGACAGCCGTTGCGGTCGTGTTCAACGACGGCACCAGCCAGCAGGCAGCGCCGCAGGCCGGAGGGTTCCTGGTTGTCCGGCCCGACGTAGTCGCCGCGACGGTCATCACCGCCATCAATGCCGAGGGCAACACGGTCATTCCCAATATCCCGCAGTTGCCAGTCTAGCACAGAGAGATGGCGGGCGTATGCCGGGCTATGACAGAAGGACAGACGAGTCTATGGACGAAGACATCAGGGCAGAAGCGATCGGGGTGGAGGAGTTTCACCAGACAGCCCAGGCCATCCTGGCCGAGGTGGGCAAAGTCATCGTCGGCCAGCAGGCTGTCGTGCAGCAGGTGCTCATCTGCCTGATCGCTGGCGGACATGCTCTGTTGGAGGGGGTGCCCGGCCTGGGCAAGACCATGCTGGTGCGCACTCTGGCCGAAGTGCTCGACCTGAAGTTCTCGCGCATTCAGTTCACCCCCGACCTGATGCCCGCCGACATCATCGGCACCAACATCATGGAAGAGGGCGAGGATGGCCGCCGCACGTTCCGCTTCGAGGCCGGGCCGGTCTTCGCTAACCTGGTGCTGGCCGACGAGATCAACCGGGCCACACCTAAGACGCAATCGGCGCTGCTGGAGGCCATGCAGGAGAAGACGGTGACGGTGGCGAACACGCGCTACACCCTGGTGCTGCCCTTCTTCGTGCTCGCCACGCAGAACCCGATCGAGATGGAGGGCACGTATCCGCTGCCTGAAGCCCAACTCGACCGCTTTCTGTTCAAAGTGGACGTGCTGTTCCCTTCAACGGACGAGCTGGTCGAGATCATGGGGCGCACGACTGGCGCGGCCCTGCCACAGGTAGCCAGGGTGGCCGACGGCCCGCGCATTCTGGCGATGGGCGAGCTGGCGCGTCAGGTACCCGTGGCTTCGCACGTCAGCCAGTACATCGCCCGGCTGATCACTGCTACGCACCCGCTCTACGCGGAGTCGCCCGATAGCCTGGTGCGCCGTTACGTGCGTTACGGGGCCAGTCCGCGCGGAGCGCAGGCGCTGGTGCTGGGGGCCAAAGTCCATGCGTTGCTGTCCGGGCGCTACAATGTGGCCTTTGAGGACGTGCGGGCGGTGGCGCACGCGGCCCTGCGACACCGGCTGCTGCTCAACTTCGAGGGTCTGGCCGAGGGCATACGCACGGACGATGTCATTGACGATCTGCTGGAGCGTGTGCCTGTGCCAGCGGGAGGCTGAGGCCATGAGCGAACGAACCCTGCTCGAACGGCTGCTGACTGCGCCCAGCGCCGATGATCTGTGGCGATTGCATCCGTACCTGCTGGCCATTGACAGTGAGGATGCCGCCGCTGCCCGCGAGGTGGCCCGCCTGTGCTATTGCTACCTGTCGTGTGTGACGGGCAAGCTTGTTTCCAAGGAACATAGCTCGGCGGCGGCGCATCTGGCAGCCGGTTCGTTGGGGGTGATCGCCCTGCAGGACGTGCTGGAGGCGCTGGTCAGCGACCGCAAGCGGGCCGTCGGTAATCTGCTATCTGGCGGGCTGGCGGCGACGCTGGAAACGCTGGGGACGTTCCAGCACGTGAAGGCATGGGAGCGCGAGTTCGCCTCGGTGCACGAGGAAGCCGTCTGGCATCTGTATCGCCTGCTGTGGGAACTGTCGGCGGAGACACAGCCGGAACTATCGCTGGAACGCCGTCACGCTCTGCTGGAGAGTCTGCTGACGGCGGCGCGCGATGCCCGTCAGCCGCCTGCGGCGCGGATCGCCCTGGTAGTGCGGCTGTTCCAGTTCTTGCTGGCGATCCGTCTGGCACCGCTTCTCCCGGCGTTGCGCGAGCGAGGGATGTTGCAGGCATGACTGCAGAAATTGCCATTCAGACAGTCAACCTGTCCAAGACATTCGGTCGGAGAGGCCGCAAACGGATTGAAGCTGTCAAACACCTCGATCTGGAAGTGCGCACGGGGCAAGTCTATGGCTTCCTGGGGCCGAATGGCGCGGGCAAGTCCACGACGATCCGCATGTTGCTCGATCTCATTCACCCTACCGCCGGGCACGTGTATCTGTATGGGCAACACGTGCATCGTCATCACGAAGTGTTGCGACGGGTGGGCGCGCTGGTAGAGGGGGCGACCTTCTACAACTTCCTGAGCGGGCGCAGAAATCTCGAAGTGCTGGCGCGCACCGCCAACTGCTACGATCCGCGGCGCATCGAGCAATTGCTGGAACAGGTGGGGCTGGCCGAACGCGCCAATCAGCGCGTCAAAGGATACTCGACAGGCATGAAGCAGCGCCTGGGGCTGGCCGCGGCTTTGCTGAGCGACCCCGATCTGCTTATCCTGGACGAGCCAACCAATGGCCTGGACCCCGGCGGGATGCACGAAATCCGTACCTTCATCCGACAGTTGGTGGATGAGCAGGGTAAGACGGTGTTCCTGTCCAGCCATCTGCTCGGCGAGGTCGAGCAGGTGTGCGACCGGGTGGCGATCATCAACCTGGGCGAAATCGTGCGCGAAGGGGCGGTCAACGACCTGCTGGCGGGCAAGAGCACTTTGCGAGTGGAAGCGCAGCCTTTGCAGCGGGCCGCCGAAGTGTTGCGCGAACACTGGCCGGTCGTCACCAACGAGACATGGCTGACGGTCAGCGCCACGCACGAAGACTCGCCTCATGTCGTCCGCCGCCTGGTGCAGGCGGGAGTAGATGTCTATCAGGTCGCGGCGCAGCGTCAGACCCTGGAAGAATACTTCCTGGCGGTGGTACGGGAGAACGTAGGCCATGCGTAACCTGTTCCGTGCCGAGTGGATCAAGATCGCGGGCAACCGCTGGGTTGCTGGCTGCCTGATCTGGATTTTTCCGCTGGGGGCCGTGGCGTTCCTGGTGTTGGCCGGGCTGGTATTGGCGCTCTCGTCGTCGGCGCGGGCGGGCCTGCGCCAGGATGATGCCATCTTGTGGACTGAACAGGCGATCAGCATGTGGAATTTCCCGAACAATCCCGTCGGGCGGCTGATCTTGCTCGGTTTCACCGCGGTGGTTTTCGCCGGGGAGTATCAATGGCAGACCTGGAAGAATGTGGTGCCGCGCAACCGACGTGCTGCGCTAATCCTGATCAAGTTCCTGGCGCTGGGCGTCTTCGTCGTGCTGGCCTTTTCGCTGATGTCCGCGCTATGGACGGCGGGTTGGGCCGTGCTGGCGCGCATCGCAGACGTATCTTACGGCCCGCGCGTCACCTGGGCAGTGCTGCAGGATTTCGGGGAAGACTACGCTCTGGCGGCAGGGCTAGCCTTTACCTCGACGTTGATTGCCGCGGGCTACGCAGCGCTGGCGGCGATGGTCACTCGTTCGATCCTGGGCGGTGTCATCGCCGGGTTTGCGCTGACGTTTGCCGAGAATCTCTCGATTGTCGCCCTGATGCTGATCGGCTGGTTCCTGGATATTCCCAGGATTGTACATCTCTATCGTCTCACCCCAGGCTACAACCTGATCAACGTGGCAAGCTGGATCAACAAGAACGCACCGAATACCATGCGCCCCTTCGAGGAAGGGAAGTATTCCGGCATTGTCTTCTCCGATAGTCTGGAGTTTTCGATAGCTATCCTCGCGTTGTGGGTGTTCGGCCTGATCGCTCTGACCGTGTTCCTGTTCCAGCGCCAGGACATTACTTCCTGATGGGCACAGTGCCCAGGTTGATCCGCTATGGCCGACAAACCGCTCTTCGACGAACACACGCTGCGCAAGCTGGAACGCCTGACCATCCTGGCCAACCAGGTGCGCGCTGGCGCGATCAAGGGCGAACGGCGTTCGACCAAACGCGGCACCAGTATCGAGTTTGCGGACTATCGCCCTTACACCCGTGGCGATGACCTGCGTCGGGTGGACTGGAACATCTACGCGCGGCTGGAGCGCCCGTTCATCAAACTGCACGAAGACGAGGAAGACCTGGCCGTACACCTGATCCTGGACGCTTCGGCCAGTATGGACTGGCCGCGCACTGGCGAGCGCGATCAGCATAAATATCTCTATGCCCGGCGGCTGGTGGCGGGGCTGGCCTATATTGCGCTGGGGGGCGGCGATCAGGTCACCATCGCGGCGGTGCGCGGCGATGGGATGGCGCTGTGGGGGCCGTGGCGCGGGCGCGGGCGCATGCTCGATCTGCTCGGCTGGTTGCAGAACAGCCATACGCGCGGACGGGTGCGGCTGGACGACGCGCTGAGCGATTACGCGCGGCGCATGGCGCGAGCGGGGGTGTGCATCGTGGTCTCCGACCTCATGTCACCGGAGGGCTACGAGGACGGATTGCGGGCCTTGCAGGGACGCGGGCACGAACTCACTCTGATCCAGGTGCTCTCGCCCGATGAGGTAGACCCTCCGCTCGCCGGCGACCTGAAGCTGGTAGACGTGGAGACGGGGATGGCCCAGGACGTGACGGTGGACGAAGCCATGAAACGGCTGTATGTGCAGCGGTTGCAGGCGTGGCAGGCGGAGATCGGAAGTTTGTGTGCACGGCGCGGCATTCATTTTGTCCCCCTGGTGACCAGCACTCCCTGGGAACAGGTGATCCTGACCCAACTGCGCCGGGCGCGTGTGGTGCAATGATGACACTCAGAGCGTCCCTGTCAGCCCGACTGGCGTTGCTGCTGATTCTGCTGGGCGCGTTCGCGCTGCGGCTGTGGCACGTAGGCGAGCCGAGCGTCTGGCACGACGAGGGTTGGTCTATCCGCGCCATCCGCGATCCCATCAACACGCCGGACGACAACACACCTCCGCTCTACTACATGACACTGCACCTGCTGTGGCGTGGCGCGGGCGATTCCCCGCTGGCGCTGCGCTACGGTTCGGTGTGGCTGGACGTGCTCACCGTGGCCCTGGCCGCGCGGGTGGTACGGCGTTGGGCGGGCGAGCACGCCGCGTTGCTGACGGCGGCGCTGCTGGCACTGTCACCGCTGCTATGGGCCTATGCCCGCGAAATCCGCGCCTATGTTGCCGTGCCCCTGTTGACCGTGCTGTTGCTGGCATTGACGGAGCGCCTGCTCGCCAATCCTGCGCGGCGTCGGTATTGGGGTGCGGTGTGGCTGGCAGAGCTGAGCTTGCTTTACACGCACAACCTGAGTGTGCCGGTCGTCGCCTGGCTGAACCTGGTGATGGGTGTGGTCTGGCTGACCGGTCGGCGCTGGCGCTGGTTGGCCTGCTGGGCGGCAGGCCAGGCGATCCTGCTGCTGGCCTATCTGCCGTGGGTGTTGGGGCAGTCGCCCAGCGGCACGCCGATCAACACGCCGCCGCGCTTCTCTGCCGCGTTGCTGTGGGACATCTGGCGCGGTTACTTTGCGCCGCTACCGACGATGATCGGGCGCGAGCGCGCGGTCGAGATCGGCAGCGCGGCGCTGGCCCTGGCAATGATCGCCGCGCTCGTTGTGACGCTGCGCTGGAACCGGCGGAGACCGACGCTACTGGTGTTGTCGCAGGCGGTGTTGCTGCCCGCCCTGGCGACGCTCGAACTGCAGGCCGCGCACATAGACTTTCATCCGCGCTACTATGTGGCAGGCGTTCCGGCAACGATGATGGTGCTGGCCCTGGCGGCGCATTCCCTGCCGGGCCGCGAGGAACTGGCACGGCTGGCGGGGCCGGCGGTGCTGGCGTTGGCGACCGGTGCGGGTGCGGCGAGCTTCGTAGCGCTGTTCGATACGCCCGCCTATCAGCACGACGATTTCCGCGCCATCGCTGCTCATTACGCAACGCTGCCAGAGGATGCGGTGATTGTGATCCCCTATGGCTGGGAACCGGCGCTGGAGGTGTATTACGCGGAGAAAGTGGGGATTGCGGCGCACATCCTGGGCATCGAATTGCACAGCAGCGCCGACGAAGCGATCCAGGCCATCAACCAGGCCCTGCAAGAGCATGGCGCTCCGTTGCACGTGGAGTTGCTGACCTGGTTTCAGTTGCCCGCCGACGTGCGCGGCATGTACCCCTGCCTGCTGGAGGCGGCGGGGCGGCGGACGGGATCGGTCACAGTGCAGGGGCTGGTCACAACTGCCTATGTGCTCGAACGACCGCTGAGCTTTGCGCCAGTGAAGGACGGAAGCGCGGAGTATGGGGTACTCACGCTGAGTCAGACTGATGTGGCCGGGACGCACAATGTCTGTCTGCGCACGGGCTGGACTTCAACTGTGCGTACCGGCGAAGACTGGCGTGTTTCGGCGCGGCTGGTGACACTCGATCCGCCCGGCTGGACGCTCGCTCGTAGCGACAGCGACATTCGCGACGACGAGCAGGTGCCTACTTCGTCCTGGGAAGCCGGGCAGTCGGGCGAAGCGTTCAGCCTGCTGCGTTTTCCGGCGGGCGCGCCGCCCGGTGAGTATGCGGTGCAAACGGTGCTGTTCAGCGCCCGCCATCCCGACGGGGCCGACCGGCTGGTGAACGGGGTTCCTGCGGGGCGGGCGCTGGCTCTGGCGACGGTGACGCTGCGCGCGCCTGCGCCGATGACGGGTGAAACACCCCCGCCGCTCGTCTCTCCGGCGGAAGGGATCGCTCTGGTGGGACACGACGCGCGGGGGGGGATGCTCAGCGCCGGGCAGGAAGTGCGGGTCACGTTGCGCTGGACGGCTGCGCCAAGCTGTTGCAGTGATTCCTGGTCGGGGGCCGCGCTGGCCTTGCAGGGCGAAGGCTGGCGTGTGGCGCAGCCGGTGCGGGTCTTCGCGCCCTATAGCCTGGACTGGCACGCGTTCCTGATCCCTGCGGAGGCGGAAGGCCCGGCGGGACTGCTGCTGGAAGCGCCCGGCCTGGAGCCGGTGCCCCTGGCGCAGTATACGGTTGAGCGCACCGAGCGCTTGTTCGCGCCGCCGCCGTTCGATGTGCCCCTGCGCAGCGAATTCCTGGGCGTGGCTGTGCTGGAAGGTTTCAGTGTGGCGCAGACGACCGTCTCGCCGGACGAGACGCTGGCGCTGACGCTGGTCTGGCGGGCGACCGGAACGCCGACGACTTCGTATCGTGTCTTCACTCATCTGCTCAGCGAGGGCGGGCGCGTCATCGCGCAGCACGACGAGCTACCGGTCGGCGGCGCGCGCCCCACGACTGGCTGGATGCCGGGCGAATACCTGCTCGATACCTATCATCTGGTTTTCAATGACGAAGGACGGCAGTATCGCGGGCCGGCGCGCCTGGAAGTGGGCTTCTACGACCCGCAGACCGGTGCGCGGGTGCCTGTCGTCGGCGGTGCCGATCATGTGGTGCTGCCAGTAGAGATCACGGTCGAATAAGATGTCGCTGCTCACGCCGCTGGCACTCGCGCTGTCCGCGCTGGCGCTGCCGATCATCATGCTCTACATGCTGCGCCTGCGCCGGATAGAGCTGCCGATCTCCAGCACATTCCTGTGGCGACAACTGGTGCGCGACCGCGAGGCCAACGCCCCCTGGCAACGCCTGCGCTTTAGCTGGCTGCTGGCCCTGCAGTTGCTGGCGCTGCTGGCGCTGGTGCTGGCCCTGGCGCGGCCGTTCGTGGAGATCAGCACCATCAGCACGGGGCGCCTGGTGCTGTTGCTGGATGCTTCGGCCAGCATGGGGGCGACCGACGTGTCGCCCAGTCGCTTCGCCCGCGCCCGCGAAATCGCCCTCGGCCTGGTGGACACGCTGGGGCAGGACGACACCATGACCGTGATCCGGGTGGGGGCAGTGCCAGAAGTGCTGGCGGCGGCCTCCCGTGACAGGGTGGTTCTGCGCGGGGCCATTCGCGGCGCTACCCCCAGCGACAGCAGTGCCGACTGGGAAGCGGCTCTGACGCTGGCCGCAGCGGGCGCGGTGGGCGTGAGCGACCTGAAGGTAATCATCATTTCCGATGGTGGCCTGCCCTCTAACCTGCCACCTGTGCCTGGCGAGGTGCGCTACGTGCCGGTGGGCGAGCGGGGCGACAACCTGGCGATTTCGGCGCTGGCCGTGTCCGCGTTGCCGGGGCAACCCCCACAACTGTTCGCGCGGCTGTCCAACTATGGCGGTGAACCTGCCGAAGTCATCCTCGATGTGCGGCTGGACGACAGCGACGTGCTGTATACGGCGCGGCGCTACACTGTGCCCGCGCAAGGGTACGTGGACGTCTTCGATGTCGAGCTTCCGTCCACTTTCCAGTCGCTGGCGGCGCGGCTCACCCTGCCCGCGCGGGCGGGAGAGCGAGACTATCTGCGTGCCGACAACAGCGCGGTCGCCGTGCGGGAGCGTCTGGGGGCAGGGCGCGTATTGCTGGTGACCGACGAGAACCTTTTCCTGGAACAGATTTTCCGCAGCCTGCGCGGGGTGGAACTGTATCAGGTGGCCTCTACAGAGGAACTGCCCTCGCAATCCTTCGATCTCTATGTCTTCGACCGCGCGCTGCCGTCAACATTGCCGGAGGGCGATCTGCTGCTGATCGATCCACCGACGAGCACAGCGTTTTTCCAGGTGGAAGCTGAATACGCGCCCGCGGGGATTGTGCGAGTCAACCCGGAGGATGCGCGGATGCGCAACTTGGGGCTGTATATGGAGCAGGTACACATCGCCCGTATGCGCGCGCTGAGCAACATTGGCTGGGCGACAGTGTTGGCCGAGGTGGACGGCTATCCGCTGGTCGTGGCGGGGGAGGTCGGGGCGCGGCAGGTGGCGATTTTGCCCTTTGATGCGCGCTACCCTAACACGGATATGGTGCTGCAACCCGCCTGGCCGATCCTGATGGCGGAACTGGCCGCGTGGTTTTCGCCGTCCCGCATCACCGACGCCTCTGCGAGTCTGCCGCCAGGCGCGCCAGTGACGGTGCGCTTTCTGGGCGACGCCGACGAAGCAGTGATCCGCAGACCGAATGGACACAGCGTGACGCTGCAGGCCGAGACCAGCACCGCCGTGTTCGCCGACACGCTGCAACCGGGGCTGTACACCGTGACGTTGCGCGTGGACGGCGCGGCTCTGGAAAGCGAACAGTTCGCCGTGAACCTGTTCGATCCCGCCGAAAGCCAGATTGCGCCGCGCAGCAGCATCACCGTGGGCACGACCGAGGTGGGGCAGGGCGCTCGTCAGGAGACCGGACGACGCGAGTTCTGGCCCTGGGCGGCAGCGATCGGGTTGCTTCTGCTACTGCTGGAGTGGTGGGTCTATCAGCGATCGTTGCGCCGCACGCCGCGCCTGGTACTGAGCAGACCAGGGGCGCGGACAGCGGGCGGTTGGCGGACGCGCGTCTGGCGCTTGGGACGCGCGCGTCGCCGGGACAGGGTGAGCGGATGAGCATCACGAATCCCGCTGCGCTGTGGCTGCTGGCCCTGCTGCCCCTGGTGGCAGTTCTGGGCTGGCCGCGGCTGGCCTACCGCCGGCTGCGCGACGCTCTCAGCCTGACGATACGGTTGCTGATCGTGCTGTTGCTGGTGCTGGCATTGGCCGGATTGCAGCGTCACCGCATGGCGGACAAGCTGGCGGTGGTATTTCTGCTCGATGTCTCCGACAGCGTTTCGCCTGCCCAGCAGAGCGCTGCGGTGGAGTATATCCGGCGCGCGGGGGAAGCGATGGGTGACCAGGATCAGGCGGCGGTGATCGTCTTTGGGGCTGACGCGCAGGTAGAGGTGCCGATCACCGACCGGCTCGAACTGGTGCAGATCGGGGCGAACCCTGGGCGGCGCAACACAAACCTGGCCGAAGCTATGCGCGTTGGGTTGGCGCTGTTCCCCGCCGACACGGCCAAGCGTATGGTCATCCTCAGCGACGGCGTGCAGACTGTGGGCGATGCGGAACAGGTGGCACGGCTGGCTGCTGCCAGTCAGGTGAGGATCGATCATGTGGCGCTGGCTCCCCAGGAAGTATTGCCGGGAGCAGGGCCGGAGGTGCTGGTGGCGGCAGTGGACGTGCCCGCGCTGGTCAATCAGGGCGAGCGCTTCTCACTGACCGTTACCCTGGCGACGAACCGCCTGGATTCCAGTGTCGAAGTGCGGGTGCTGTCGCGCGGACGCATCATCGAGCAGCGAGAACTGGTGTTGCAGCCGGGCCTGACCAACACCGTCTTCGAGGTGACGGCTGCGCAGCCGGGGTTTGTGGACTTTGATGTCGTGGTCGAGCCGCGCGGCGCGGATACGTTCTATCAGAACAATCACCTGGCCGCTTTCACGGAGGTAGTTGGCGCACCGCGCGTCTTGCTGGTGGCGTCGGAGGGGCGCGAGGTTGCTTCGCTGCGAACGGTACTCACTGCCTCTGGGCTGCAGGTAGATGTGCAGGGACCGCGCGACCTGCCCATCGGACTGGCTCTGTTGAGCAGCTATGACTGTGTGGTCCTGGCCAACGTGTCGGCGACCGAACTCGCTGCCGAGCGCATGGCCTATCTGCAAGCGTATGTGCGCGATCTGGGGCGGGGGTTGGTGGTCATCGGCGGGCCGGACAGCTTCGGCGTGGGCGGCTATTTCCAGACGCCGCTGGAAGAGACGTTGCCGGTGGAGATGCGCCTGCGCGATCAGCAACGCGTGCCGCAGCTAACAATGCTCTTCGTGCTCGACCGGTCGGGCAGCATGGAGCTTTCCAGTTCCGGAGGCGTATCCAATCTGGAACTGGCCAAGGAAGCGGTGGTGCGGTCATTCGACCTGCTCAATGACAACGACCGCACCGGTGTCGTGTCGTTCGATGTGAGCGCCTACTATGTGGTCGAGCTTCAGCCAGTGGGCGACGAAGTCAACCGGCAGCGCCTGCGTGATCTGGTGGGGTCGCTGCGACCGGGAGGCGGCACCAACATCCGTCAGGCGGTGCTCTCGGCCGATCAGTTGTTGCGCAACGATCCCTCGGAACTGAAGCACATCATCCTGTTGACCGACGGCGGCGCTGATCCCAGCGGGATTGCGCTGGCCGTTGACCGCATGTACGAAAACTACGGCATCACGACCTCCGTGGTGGCGGTGGGCCAGGACTACGCCCGCTGGCTGGAAGAGGTAGCACGGGCCGGGCGTGGGCAGTTCCATCTGGCGCTCGATGTGAGCACCATTCCGGCGATCTTCACCGCCGAAACGTTGCTGGCAACGCGGGCTTACATCCAGGAAAAGCCGTTCGTGCCGACCGTCTCCGCCCCATCTCACCCGATCCTGGGCGACCTGAACGGCACACCGCCGTTGCAGGGCTATGTGGCGACCAGCGCCAAGGAGCTGGCGACAGTCATCCTGCGCGGGCCGCAAGACGATCCGATCCTGGCAGCCTGGCAGTATGGGCTGGGGCGCGCGGTGGCTTTCACTTCGGATGCCAGTTCGCGCTGGGGGGCGGACTGGATCGGCTGGGAGGGCTACGACGACTTCTGGAATCAGACCGTGCGCTGGACGATGACCCGCGGCAACACCGCCAACGTCGAGACGACAGTGCGTGAACGAGGTCAGCAAGCCGTGGTGAGCGTGGCCGCACGCGACAGACAGGGGGGCTTTCTCAATGGGTTGGTCTTGCAGGCGGCGGTCGTCAGCAGCGACCTGACGACGACAGTGATTCCGTTGCAGCAGGTCGCGCCGGGGCAGTACGAGGGCACCTTTACCCCGACCGGCGAAGGGGCTTACTTCATCACCGTGGCGGGCAGCACTGCCGAGACAGACCAGACTCTGACACCGCAGACGGTGATGCAGACGGCAGGGTGGGTGCTGGGTTACTCCCCTGAATATGCATTGCGCGATGTGGGGGTATCCGGCAAGACGGGAGAGGCGCTCTTGCAGGCCCTGTCGCAACTTACAGGCGGGGCATCGCTGGCGGATCAACCGGCAGCCGCCTTCAAACACAACCTGCGCCAGGAACGGGCGGCCCAACCGCTGTGGCCGTACCTGGTGGGGGCGGCGCTGTTGCTGTTGCCGGTAGACGTGGGCGTCCGGCGCCTGGTGGTGACGCGCGGCGATCTGTCCCGTGTAGCCAGTTGGCTGCACCTGCGCCGCGGTGAGTCGCTCGTCGAAGGTCGCCCTGAACACATGGATCGTCTGCTGGGAGCCAAGGAACGTGCCCGCCGGCAACGAGTCACTGAGAATGTGCCGCCTCCGCAGACTGGTGAACGTCCCTCTGTGCCGCCAGAGCGGCTTTCGCGGCGCATTCCCAGAATTCCGGCGGAACCCCCAGAGCCACAAGAGACCCTCGCTGCCCGTCTGCTGCAACGCAAGCGCATTGAGCGCGACCAGGGAGACCGGGAAGACACCGACTCATGAGCTCATACGCTGAAAAGCTATTCAGGCACAGTATCAAGAGATTGAGCGCATGCCTGGCTTTGCTGGCGCTGTGGGGCTGCAATCTGTCGCGGACCGGGCACGTTCTACCTACCGCCTCCCCCTTGCCTGCAGACCCCGCCGATAGCTGGATGGCCATTGCGCCGGGGGTCGAGTTGCGCGAGATGGCCTTGCCGGTTGCTTCGCTGCTGGCGCGAGGAACGATGGTCGTGGTGCGTCTCGATCCAGCAGCAGTGGCGTTGCGCGTGCACTATACGCCGGGCGAGGCCCATTCGCTGGCCGAGTGGCAGGAGAAGCTGCCGGAAGCGCGGATCATCGTCAACGGCGCCTTCTTCGACGGGGCGAACCGGGCACTGGGGTTGCTGGTCAGCGACGGACAGACGTTCGGGCAGTCATTTGTCGGCTTCGGGGGCATGTTGCAGGTAGACGGGGCGGGGATGCGCGTCCGCTCGCTGGTGACAGAACCCTACCAGGGCGAATCACTATGGCAGGCGGTACAGGCGTTCCCGCTGCTGCTCGAAGGGGGGATGCTCGCGGCACAGGGGCCGGGCTTCGACGAGCGCTCGCGCCGGACGTGGGTGGGACAGGATCGCGCAGGGCGGGTGCTCTTCGGGGTAACGCACAACCTGATCGGACTGGCCGACTTGCAGGCGTGGTTGCTCGCTGCTGACCTCGATCTTACAATTGCCTTCGCGCTGGACGGGGGACGTTCGACCGGCATGGCCATCCGGACTCCTGGCTACCAGCGTGTCTGGTCTCCCTTCGATCAGCTCCCTTCCGTGATTGCTATATACACGCCGTAGGTTTTGCTGTAAGATAAACGGGTTGGCCTTCCCCGATCCAGACAACAGGTGGCTCATGGCTCAGATCGTACAGACCATCCCGACTTACATCCTGACGCCTGCTGGTCTGCAGCCCACGCCCTATCGGGCGCATTCGCTCAGCGAGGCAGTGCAGTATGAGCCGCGCGGCGTCTATACGGTGGCGCGCACGTTTCACGGCGATCATGTGCTGTTGTTCGATGCCCATCTCGACCGGCTCGAACAGTCGGCGCATCTGGTCAACATCCCGCTGAGGCTGGATCGCCCGCGACTGCGTGCGGCGCTGCGCGAATTGCTGCAGCAGGCCGGTTTCCCCGATGCCAAGTTCCGCATTACCGTTTCCTATGAACATCCTGACTGGGTCTACCTGGCGCTGGAACCGTTGCAGCCCGTGCCGGAGGCGATCATGCGCGAGGGGGCGCACGTGATCACCACGCCGCTGGTGCGGCCCAACCCGGTGGTCAAGACGACGGACTGGATGATCTTGCGCAAGCCCGCTTTCGAGAGTCTACCGCCGGGTGTATACGAGGCGATTCTGGTGGGGGCAGACGGCTGTCTGCTGGAGGGGCTATCCAGCAATTTCTATGGTGTACTGGATGGCGTGCTGCGCACCGAGAAAGATCGCGTCCTTCAGGGGATCACGCGCAAGGCCATCCTGACACTGGCACCGGAGGTGCTGCCGGTGGAACTGCGGGCTGTGCACCGCGATGAGGTGCCGCGTCTGAGCGAGGCTATGCTCACCAGCGCGGGGCGTGGCGTGGTGCCGATCACCCGTATTGACGGACAGCCGGTTGGCGACGGGCGCGTAGGACCGGTGGTCTCGGAGTTACGCCGGCGCTACGACGCCTGGACAGAAGAACACATCGAGCCAATCTGATCCGCCAGCGTCTCAGGGGGCAGGCTGTTCGTGCGAGGTCAATCGTTGTAGCACGCGCTGTTCCTGCCTGTGCATAACCGACTCTTCGATCTGACGGCGCAGGCCCTGCAGGCGCGGGTAGCCGTCTGAGAATTCGGCGCTCCATTCCTGAGCGAACGAACCGCGCCGGATGGCATCGAGAATGGCTTCCATCTGACGACTGTAGCGGATTTCGCGGAAACGTTCCAGGCGCGAGAGCATCCCGTAGGCGGCGGTGCGCGAGTGCTGGTCAAGGGTGGGCACGATCCCTTGCCGTGCCCAGCGGCTCAGCAAGTCGCCCAGTTCACCGGAAAGGTACAGGCTGGTGCTGACGGCTTCCGGAGGAAACCCTTCCCGATTGAGCACTTCGACGGCGGTTTGCAGGATGGTGAGCAGCGCGGGCAAGACCGCCTGATGGGTGAAGAGGTCGAGTTCGGCTTCCTGCTGAAAGGTCAGTTCGATGGCTCCCTGGCGCAGTGCGCCCAGCGCTTTGGCGATGGCCAACACCCGCGCCCATGCTTGTCCTGAGGCATCCTGGGCCACGCCTACAAAGCTGAAGAAGCCTGACCCATCCACGAAACTCTCGCGCACCCGCGCGGCCATGGCTTGTGGTGCGACCAGCACCACGTCCACAAAGGGCGGCGGCTCGATGAACCCGAACGCCACATTGTACCCGGAGGCGAAGACCAGCACATCTCCCTGGCGTAGCCCAAAGGCAACATCTTGCAGGTAGACCTGGGGCGCGATTTCGTCCGGCAGGGTGAGCAGCAGCACATCAGCGCGTTCGGTCGCGTCGGCAATGGAGGTGACCTCGAATCCATCATGGTAGGCCCGTTCCGCGTATTCATCGTCACGGTTGCCAACCAGTACCCCGAACGCACTGTCACGCAGGTTGAGGGCGAAAGCACGTCCCATTTGCCCGTAGCCCAGCACGGCGATGCGGCGCGGGATCAGCAGAGCCAGATCGGCATGTGACTCGCGGTAGATGACAGTCATTATGGCGGCCTCCGCAGGAAATGCGAACCAGGATTGGGCCACCGGCCCACTATGCAGGGCATTCTACTGCGCGAGGGAAGACCTGTCCACTGAATTGCACCGCAGCGCAACAGCGCGGTAGTGGCTGCGTATATCATAGATAGTAGGGGTGAACGTCAGTTCGACCAGGTAGGGTGAACCTGTGAGTGAGGACAGCGATTCCCTGTGGGTGCAGCGAACGCTGGCGGGCGATCCACAGGCCTTTGGGGAACTTGTTCGGCGCTACGAACGGGACGTGTTCAACCTGGCCTACCGTATGCTGAACGAGCGGGGAGAAGCCGAGGACGCGGCGCAGGAAGCGTTCATGCGCGCCTACGTCAATCTCGACCGCTATGATCCGGAGCGGCCGTTTAAGACTTGGTTGCTTTCCATCACATCTAATCATTGCATCGATCGGCTGCGGCGGCGACGGCTGACCTGGCTCTCGCTGGAAGAACCCTTGCCGCCGCATCCCGCGCTGACCAGCGATACCCCTGGCCCGGAAGAGGCGTTGCTGACCAGCGAGCGCAATCTGCTGGTGCAGGAGATGCTCGCTGACCTCAGCCCGGAGTATCGTCTGGCTGTGATTTTGCGTTACTGGTACGACCTGTCGTATGCGGAGATTGCCGAGATGCTGGGTACCACCGAGAGCGCGATCAAGAGCCGTCTGTTTCGCGCCCGGCAGGCCCTGGCCGATTACCTGGAGTCCCGACCCGTGTCTACTCTCGACCCTGTGCTGGAGAATTCGTGATGGCTCGCGATGAGATCAAACTCCAACAGCAGATGAACCGCGCGCTCGATGGCGAACTGGCCGAACAGGAACTGACCGTGCTGTACGCCCGCCTGCAGGAGAGCGCCGAAGAAATCACGCGCTGGGAACGGCTGCGCAAGACCGATGAGTTGCTGCGCACCACACCGCCGGTCGCGCCGTCGCGCGGTTTTGCCGAACGGGTCATGGCGGCCATCCTGAGTATGCCCATGCCCGAATTTGCGCGGCGCAGCCGCGGTCTGGGACTGGCACTGGGCTTGCTGGTAGCGGCGCTGCTGGCCGTGCCGGTGCTGTGGGCGGTGCTGTTCATTTTCGTGAGCGTGATCACCAATCCGGACGCTTTGGCATCCGTCTTGCAGACCATTCTGGACGCCGCGGGGTACGTGGCTGGACTGCTCACCAGCCTGGTGGACGAAGCGCAGGCGTTGACCGGCGACAGAGCGCTCCTGGGCGGGCTGCTGGCGGCTGTGCTGGCGATGGCCGCTCTATGGGTCTGGCTGATTCGGCGGGTGACAGGGGGGCGGGGCGCATTCGCTCGCCGTTCCAAACCGTAGCGCAACGGGCATTGCGAAAGAGGGAATATCATGCCGGCGAACATTTCGCGACCGCGTAAGGGCCTGTGGGTCGTGGTGCTGATCGGGTTGGCGCTCTTGCTGAACGCCTGTCAATCCACGGCCAACGACCTGGGCGGTTTCAGCCTGAATTCTGCCTACACGCTTGCGGCGGGCGAGACACGCTCCGGTGACCAGGTAGTGGTGGCGCGGGATATCGCGCTGGCTCCGGATAGCAGCGTCGCGGGCGACATCACCCTCATGGGCAGCCAGGTGACAGTTCGCGGACGGGTGACGGGGGACGTGATCGTGGTCGCCGACCGCTTTGTGCTGGGGGATGAGGCGGCTATCAGCGGTGACCTGGTGGTGTGCGCCAAGGAGTTTCAGCGCGGCACTATGGCACACGTCGGCGGGACGATCAAGGAGGAGTGCGCGCGCAGCAGCCGGGTGAGCATCGCCAATGCGGTTGACTCCGGCTGGTCCAACTGGCGCAGCAGCTTCTGGTTCCGCCTGGGCACTGCGCTGGCGGGTGCGCTGTTCTTTGGCGCTCTTTCGGCGCTGCTCACGGCGGTTTTTCCACGTCCGTTGGGACGCATGGCGGCTTCTATCTATCGCGCACCGGCGATTGCGGGCGGGGTCGGTTGCCTGACCATCCTGCTGGCCCTGGGCGTGTCCGCCATTTACGGGCTGTCGCTGCTACTGGTGTTACCCGTCGTCCTGTTGCCCATCGTCTTGCTGGGATGGCTGGCGCTCGGCCTGCTGGCGTTACTGGGTTGGGTGGCCCTGGCACAGCCTACCGGGGTGTACGTCTTGCAGCGCCTGGGTCTGGAGCGGCAACCGCCCATGCTGACGGCGGGCGTGGGCGGGATCGTCCTGGCACTCCTCTTGCGAGTGTGGGGCATTTTCTGGTTCACCGCCTGGATCGGGTTGGTGATTGGGGCGGCCCTGGCCTCGATAGGGCTGGGGGCAGTGATCCTCACTCGTGCGGGCAGCCGACCCTATACGCCGCGCGAATCGCCGGCCAGCAGTTGACCGGACAACCTCACGGGCGCAGCAAACGGCTCATTCGCGCTCGTAGACGCCGATCATGCTGATCAACGTCGTGCGCGTGAACTGATTGACCTGGCGTAGCGTCTCGCCCCAGGTGGCAGCGGGGCGGGCTGTGTTGGTTTCGGCCAGTTGTACGACGGCCTCGATCAGGAAATCCACAAAATAGAAATACCCCTGCAGCGCCTGCGACAGCGACAAGCCCTGTCCCTTGAGCAGACGGCCATAGGTGGTGCCGACATCCTGCGCCACTTGCATTCCGGCGGCAGAGGTGGGGTTGGCCAGGTGATCGATCAGCGCGTCCATCAGCCGCAACCCCTGACGGCGCATGGTTTCGCGCGCTTCGGGACTGAGCCGCTGATACCAGGGGTGTTGGAGCAATTTCTCCCGATCACCGATTTCGAGACGGGCGCGCCCCAGGGCGCTCTGTACCAGTACCTGCGCTTCGGTGGGCGGAGCAATGCGATGCATGGCGAGCCACTGTTCCAGATCGGCCCGCCGGAAACGCCGGTGACCTCCGGGTGTGCGTCGAAAGGGGAGTTCACCTCGCTCTGCCCAGTTGCGGATGGTGGCCGGATGCACCCCAATGATCTGCGCGGCTTCGCCCAGGCTCACCCATTCGGAGGGCTCGCTTTCAGGCGCGCGGGATGTCGCGTTGCTTTGTTGCTTCATCGGCTTCTTTCTCTCGTGAACGCGCCCATCGCTGCGGTTGTTGTAATTCTACAGCATATCTACCGGATCGAGGTCTATGATCCATTCTTCAGGGAAATCGAGCGCGCTGAGCAGGGCAGGCAGATTGGTGCCGCGCAGTACCAGATGCCAGCGGTAGAGGTTGTTGCGGCGGGCGAAGAAGCACGGTGTGGGGCCGATGATCTCCGTTGCTGTGAACTGTCCGCTGGTGATGCGCCCTTCGAGCAACAGGCGTGCCCGTTGCGCTTCGGCTTCGGCGCGATCCGCAGTGGGGTACTGAAAGATGAAACGGGCCAGGTGGCGGAAGGGTGGGAAACGCTGGTCGAGGCGGTGCGCCAGTTCCTGCTGGTAGAAGCTGGCGTAGTCGTGCCGGGCAGCGGCGCGAATGGCGTAGTGGTCGGGTTGATAGCTCTGCACCACCACGCGCCCTCCCAGTGGACCGCGCCCCGCCCGTCCGGCCACCTGCGTGAGCAACTGAAAGGTGCGCTCTGCAGCGCGATAGTCGGGCAGGCCCAGCGCCGTATCGGCGGAGATTACCCCCACCAGCGTCACCTGGGGCAGGTCTAGCCCCTTGGCGATCATCTGTGTGCCGATGAGAATATCCGCCTGATGTTCCGCGAAGGCGCGCAAAATGGCGTCGTGAGTGGCTCCGGCGCTAATAGTGTCGGCGTCCCAGCGGATGGTGCGCGCATCTGGAAATTCCTGGCGGACGGCGGACTCGATCAACTCGGTACCCTGACCGAAGTGACGGATTCGCTGACTGCCACAGGCCGGGCAGACCGTGATGTGCGCGGTGGTGTAGCCGCAGTAGTGACAGATGAGCGCCTCGCGCGGGCTGTGATAGGTCAGGGGCGTGCTGCAGCGCGGACAGGTGGCAATATAACCGCAGTCCCGGCACAGGATAAAAGTGGCCGTCCCGCGCCGGTTGAGGAACAGGATCGCCTGCTCGCCGCGAGTCAACACTTCTTCCAGGGCGGTGTGGAGCAGGCGGCTGAAGATGCTGCGGTTGCCCACGCGCAGTTCGGCTCGCATGTCCACTACCTGTACGGCGGGCAATTCGGCGTAGACAGCGTCGGCGGCGTCAGTGGGGTGGTAGCGGGCCTGCGGAGCGTTGAGGCGGCGCGTCAGTTCGGCGATGCGCTCGCGGTGCGCGATCACACGGTCGGGCAGGGCCAGAAGCTGATAGTCGCCCCTTTCGGCGCGAAAATAGGTCACCACGTCGGGAGTGGCACTGCCGAGCAACACGGTGCCGCGCGTCAGGCGCATGAGCGCGATCGCCGTTTCGCGGGCGTGATAGTAGGGCGGGGCGACGGGCGGCGACTGCTTGTAACTATCGTCGTGTTCTTCGTCCAGGATCACCAGGCCCACGTCGGGCAGGGGCATGAACAGCGCTGAACGCGTGCCAACGATCACGTGAATGTCGCCGGAGCGCGCCCTGCGCCAGGTGTCATAGCGCTCTCCGGGGGATAGTTCGCTGTGCGCCACTGCTACCCGCCCAGGGAAACGCGCGGCGAAGCGGCGCACGGTCTGCGGTGTCAGCGCGATCTCTGGCACCAGCACGATCGCTTGGCGACCCTGTGCCAGCACCCGCTCGACGGCGCGCAGATAGATTTCGGTCTTGCCGGAGCCGGTCACGCCATGCAGCAGGAAAACGCCGGATTGCTCGGCTGGTGGTGAGATTTCTCCCCAGTGGATCATGTCCATGTAGCGCTGAATGACTTCCCAGACGCGCTGCTGTTCGCGCGTGAGAGGGGGCGCAACCGTCGGGACGAATTCCTGCCCGGCCAGCGGATCGCGCACGATCTCTGTCTCGCTCAGGCGAATCAGATCGTCCTCGGCCAGACGTTTGAGATGGGAGAGCTGCGTGCCGGTGGCGGCGTAGATTTCGCGCACGGGCACTGGTTCGCGCGCCTGAGCCAGGTAGTGCAACACGGCGAGGTAGGGCGCGCCGCCGCGCAGCTCGATGATGCGCTCGATGGTTTCTGCCGGACCGAGCATCAGTTCCACCATGGACGGTTCGACCCAGCGCCGCACCGTGCCCGCTTTCTCCAGCTTCTTGACGATGGTGGGGTTCAGTTCGCGCGCCGGTAGCGGCCCGCCTGCCGCTACCAGTCGTTCCAGCACAGCCTGCTGCGCTTTGGTCCGACGATAGTCGCCCGCGGCCAGACGCGCCGCCATCTCGGCAGGGGGTACGGCCAGTTCGACCCAGGTCTCGCCGCTGATGATGCGTACGTCGCCCGCTTCGGCCAGTGTCTGGATGGGACTCTGGGTGCAGCCGACGGCCAGCATCACCGCGCTGAGCGACAGGCGGTGATGTCGCGCTGCCAGCAAAACTTCCAGCACGTTCGCCCGGCGCGACTCGCGCCCCAGGCGGGGTGCAATACTGGCGATGCGGTCGGGCGAAATGCTCAGGCGCGCTGTGCGCACGGTCTTGGGGCGCACGTCTGGCTCCTCTAGCAAGGGGTCTTGCCGCACGATGCCCCGTTTGACCAGGCCAGCCAGGGCGCTCTGCCAGCGGACGCGCGGCAGGGCGTGCGCGATCTGCCTGCCGCGCAGAGGGCCGCGCCGCTGCAACAGGCTGACCAGCCGCACCTGTGTCTTTGAGAGTTCGGTAGCTTCTGGCTCGACCAGGGTGTAGAGGAAATCGCCTCGTTTGGCAATGCCCGGCGGCAGCATGAGCCACAGGCATAGCCCCAGTGGCGCGAGGGTCTGCTGGGCCAGCCAGCGGGCCAGGGCCAGTTGGGCAGGCGTAACCACTGGTAACGGGTCGAGACGCTCCAGAATTGGCTTGGTCTGTGGGATGGGGGCGTGTTCGTGCAGCGCAACCACAATGCCGGTCGTGTGCGCTGTCCCGAAGGAGACTTTCACCAGATGGCCCGGCTCAATCTGCCCGGCCAGGTGAGAGGGAATATGATAGTGAAACGTGTTGTGAACGCGGCGGTTGACGGCGACTTCGGCGAACATCGGCTGACTCAGGCGTCCGCCTGCCCGGCGTCGCGCTGATAGAACAGGGCCGCGCCATAGCCGACGACCTGACTTGTGTCGCCGGTGACATCGCCGGAGGTGGCGTAGCCGACAATCTGCGCGGTGTCGGCTCCCAACTGCCGGGCAGCGATCATCACCGCGGCGATGGCTCCTCGCCCGCAGGCGAAGCCGGTACCCTTTTCTTCGGCAGCGATCACCTCTGCCGGATCGAAGCGGGCCACTGCGTCAAGCACGGTCTGGTCAAGGCGACGGGCGATGTTCTGGGGGTAGAAGTGCGAGAGATCGGAACTGGCGACCAGCAGAGCCTTCTGCCCGGCCAGAAGTTCCGCCAGCGCCTGACCAACCTGCTGCGCCAGGGCATAGGACTGGTCCACCAGTGCCAGCGGGATCAGGCGGAATTCGCCCAAGGCCCTTTGCAGAAAGGGCAATTCGATTTCCAGGGAGTGTTCGGGGTCGGTGCGCACCATGCGCAGCGGCAGAGTGCGCTGCAAAACGGTCAGCGCTGCGCGGTCTACCGGCACCAGGCCCAAGGGGGTCTGGTAGGCGTCGTGTGCCGTAGTGACAATGGGCGCGTCGTAGGGGTAGTGCGACGGTCCTACCAGCGCCACCACGTCTACCGACAACCCGCGCACCGCTTTGAAGGCGTAACCGGCTACCGGGCCAGAGTAACGGTGTCCGGCGTGCGGAGCCAGGACGCCCACCAGTTTGCCATTCACGGGAGGAACGCTGGCGCGATCCAGGTAGTCGTCTATGGAACGGGCCAGGCGCAGCGGATCAGCCGGGTACCAGCGCCCGGCGATGGGCGACGGGCGCACATCCTGAAGCCGGTGAGTTGCGTTCATGGTCAGCGCTCTCCGCTCTGCAGGGAGTTGCTGCTCACCTACATTCTACTATCACCCAGGCTGGCGAGCTAGTACCCTGCCTGGGTGCGTGCACAGGTTGTCAGCGATTTGCTTCGCCCGGTGGCCCTCATCCCCCGGCCCCTTCTCCCGCCGGGCGGGCGAAAGAGCGTATCCACGTGAGGAAGGCGCTTCCCCTCGCCCCACAACGCAGGTCGTGAGGGCGAGGGGCTGAGAGGTAGCAGATCACGGCAAACCGCCTGACACATTTTGCACGCACCCCCCCGCCTGTCCGCCTGTTCCTGAGCCGGAAAGCGAACCGGGCGATCAGGTTGCGATCGCCCGGCTGGAGGGTGCTGTGAACGCGCTTACTTGATACGGGCCAGCACGTCTTCTTCGTTCATCAGCAGGTAGGTCTTGCCTTGATACTTGATCTCGGTGCCGGTGTATTTGGGGAACAGCACGCGATCGCCTACCTTCAGATCAGTGGTTCTGTCTTCCGAGTTGCCAATCGCCTCGATCGTACCCTGCTGCGGTTTCTCCTTGGCGGTCTCCGGCAGCAACACACCACCCGGCGACTGCGATTCCCCTTCAATCGGCAGAACGAGAACACGAGCGCCCAGCGGTTCGATATTGATCTTGTTGTTGCTCATGTGCCTTTCTCTCCTTAACACGTCGAGTTAGCTGATTCCCGGTTTGCCAGGGCCGATAGACCGACCCGTCGAGTTCCGCCGGACCGGCACGAAGCGTGTTACCGGACGGCGGCCTTTAACTTCTCCAGCAGCATCTGTTCGGGTACTGCGCCCTCGATGTAGGTGTGCTCGTTGATCACCGTGCGCGGCACGCCGTAGACGCTGTACTTCTGGCCAAGGTGCGGAAACTCGGTGACTTCCACCATATCCGCCGTCACTTTGTCCGAAGCGTAGGCGAGCTGATGGGCCAGCATGACTGCACGCGGGCAGTAGGGACACGTCGGCGTCACGAACACCTGCAGGTGCAGGGGCGTTTGCAGCGTCTCCAGGAATGCTCGCGTGCTGTCCAGCAGTTCGACCTCTCCGGTGCCCACCAGCAAGATCGCTTCGAGC
>DAOTZZ010000236.1:0-28038 GCA_034433965.1 Anaerolineae bacterium | reverse complement strand
CGCCTGGGCCTGTTGCAGGCGATTGCCCGCCTGGCACAGGGCCGCGCCGACCTGAGTCAGCTGGCGGGATTCTAGCCCGCGCTGTGTCCTCGTGAGCTGTGTAGGGGCGGTTTTCGAAAACCGCCCCTACGAGTCCCCTCACCCTGCGACGCCGTCACGTGGGCGAGGGGCGCAGGGGTGAGGAAAGCAACACGCCGCAAAACCACCTGCCAGGTCTCACACCACTCTCCATCCTCCACCCTCTTAAGGTCGCCATAAGGTCGCCTTTAGCTGTGCATAAGGACAGCCGGCCCGCTTTGCCAGATACTTATACTGGTGCATTGGCTGAATCGTTTGCAGGGAAATGCCCATGATCAAAGTGGAGAATCTGACCAAGTCCTACGGCGCTGTTCAGGCGCTACGGCAGGTGAGTTTCGAGGTCAAGCCTGGCGAAATCGTGGGGCTGCTGGGGCCTAACGGCGCGGGCAAGACCACCACGATCAAGATTCTCACCGGCTACCTCCATCCGGATGGCGGCACCGTCACCATTGACGGGCTGGACATCCTGACGCACACGCAGGAGGTGCAGGCGCAGATCGGCTACCTGCCGGAGAACACGCCGCTCTATGGCGATCTCTCTGTGCAAAGCTACCTGAAGCTGATGGCCGATCTGCGCAACATCCCTCCCGACCGGCAGAATGCGCTCATCTCAGAAGCCATTCACGTCACCGGCCTGACCGAGCACCGCGCCCGACAGATCGGTCACCTGAGCAAGGGGTTGCGGCAGCGCGTCGGGCTGGCTCAGGCGATCCTGCATCAGCCGAAGTTCCTGATCCTGGATGAGCCGACCGTCGGGCTGGACCCGACGCAGATCGTGGAAATTCGCCGCCTGATCCGTCGCCTGGCGAGCCGCAGTACCATCCTGTTTTCGTCGCACATCCTGTCCGAAGTCGAGGCCGTCTGCGACCGGGTCATCATCCTGATCAACGGCGAGGTCAAGGCAGACGCGCAGCTCGACGAACTGGCCGCGACCAACAACGCCATCCTGGTCTTGCAGAAGCAGGCCAACGGGGCCGAGCAGCGACTGGCCCAACTGGAAGGCGTCGAGAAGGTCGAGTTCTTCCTCAACGCGGACGGCTGGCCGACCTACCGCATCGTCAGCGGGCAGGACATCTGCCCGGCGGTCTACGACCTGGCCCGGCAGGAAGGCTGGCCGTTGCGCGAACTGCGGCGCGATGTGGTGACGCTGGAAACGGTCTTCAACCGCCTGGCAACGACGAACTGAGGGTGATAGTGCTATGAAACAGGTGATCGCACTCACACGCAAAGAACTGAACAGCTATTTCAGTTCCCCAATGGCGCTGATCTTCGTCGGCGTTTTCTTGGCGGTGACGCTGTTCACCTTCTTCTGGGTAGATGGCTTCTTCGGGCGGGGGATCGCCGACCTGCGGCCCATGTTCCGCTGGATGCCCACGCTGATGATCTTCCTGGCCGCGGCGCTGACCATGCGTCAGTGGAGCGAGGAGCAGCAAAGCGGCACCCTGGAAATCCTGTTCACCATGCCCATGAAGCTCTATCAACTGGTGCTGGGCAAGTTCCTGGCCGTCATGGTGCTGGTGATCGTCGCCCTGGCGCTGACGCTGTTCCTGCCGATCTCCATCTCGTTCTTCGGCAATCCCGATCGCGGCCCGATCATCGGCGGCTACCTGGCTACCGTGTTGATGGCCTCCACCTACGTAGCCATTGGCCTGTTCATGTCCTCGCGCACCGGCAATCAGATCGTCTCGTTGTTCCTGACGGTGTTGCTGTGCGGTCTGTTCCAGTTGGCAGGCAGCCGTCAGATCACCGAACTGTTCAGCAGCAGCACCGCCGAGATTCTGCGCGGGATCGGCACGGGCAGCCGCTTCGAGAGCATCGAGCGCGGCGTGATTGACGCCCGCGACCTCATCTACTACCTGTCGCTGACAGTCATTTTCCTGCTGCTCAACGTCTTCTCGCTGGACACCAAGCGCTGGGGCACGGGGCTTTCGACGCGCGTCCGGCGGATCAACAGTCAGGCGACGCTGGCGCTGGTCGCCGCGAACCTGCTGGCCTTCAACGTCCTGATCTTCCCCTTTCACGCCGCGCGCATAGACCTGACGCAGAACCGCGAATACAGCCTGTCCGACGTCACGCGCGACCTGCTGAGCAACCTGCAGGAGCCGCTGCTGATTCGGGGCTACTTCAGCGAGAAGAATCACCCCTTGCTGTCGCCGCTGATCCCCTACGTCCGCGACATGCTGGAGGAGTATCGCATCGCCTCCGGCAACCGGGTGAAGGTCGAGATCATTGACCCGATCGAAGACCCGCAAAAAGAGGCCGAAGCCAACCAGGTGTACGGCATCAACCCGACGCCGGTGCGCACTTCCGACCGCTACGGCGCATCGGTGATCAACATCTACTTCGACATCCTGGTGCGCTACGGCGATCAGAGCGTGGTGCTCAACTTCAGCGACCTGATCGAGGTGGATCAGTACGGTGACGAGGTCGAAGTGCGGCTGCGCAACCTGGAGTATGACCTCACGCGCAGCATTAAGAAGGTGGTGTACGGCTTCCAGAGCGTGGATGCGGTGCTGGCTGCGCTGGATCAGCCCGCCCAACTGACGCTTTACGTCACGCCGGACACCCTGCCCGAAGCGCTGAAAGAAGCGCCGACGCTGATCCAGAAAGTCGCCGAGGAGATCGCCAGCACAGCGAACGGCAAGTTCACCTTCCAGAGCGTGGACGTGAACGATCCGGCCAACGGCCTCGACGCACAAACGCTCTACAACCGCTTTGGGATTCGCCCGATCGCGGTGGGCTTCCTCTCGCCGGAGACCTTCTACCTGCACATGGTGCTGGAGGCGGGCGGCAAGACGCAGGTGATCTATCCGCCGAACGAGATCAGCGAAAACCAGATTCGCAGCGACATCGAGGCGGCGCTGCAACGCGCCACGCCGGGCTTCCTGAAGGTCGTCGGTGTGTGGACGCCCCCTGTCCAGCCGCAGCAAGACATGTTCGGGCAGACACAGTACCCGCTGCAGTCGTACAACACCCTGCTCGAAAGCCTGCGACAAAGCTACGACGTGCGCACCGTCTCCCTGACCGACGGCGAAGTGCCCGCCAACATTGACATCCTGCTGGTCATCGCGCCGGAGAACATGACGGACATTCAGCGCTACGCCATAGACCAGTACCTGATGCGCGGCGGCACGGTCTTCGTCGCGGCGGGCAACTACAAAATCAATGTGGATTACTTCAGCGGCGGGCTGACGCTGCAGCCCATCGAAGGCAACCTGCAGGAAATGCTGGCGCACTACGGCGTCACGGTGGAAAAATCCGTGGTGCTCGACCCGCAGAACCTGCCCTTCCCGCTGCAGGTCACGCGCAACGTCGGCGGTTTCCAGGTGCAGGAGATCCGGGCGCTGGACTATCCCTTCTTCGTGGACGTGCGTCAGACGGGCATGGAGCGGGACAACCCCATCATGTCGCAGCTTCCGGCCCTGATGATGACCTGGGCGTCGCCGGTGACGGTCTCCACGCCTGCGGAGGACAACGAGACGGCCAGTGATCGCCAAGTCACCACGCTGTTCACGTCCAGCAACCGCTCGTGGACGACCACCGACACCAACATTCAGCCCAACATGGACATCTATCCTCAGTACGGCTTCCCCGTGGGGTCGGAACAGCGGAGCTATCCCCTGGCTGTCGTGGTAGAGGGCACCTTCGAGAGCTTCTTCAAAGGCAAACCGTCGCCCTTCGAAGCGACCGCCGAAGGTGAAGAGGGCTCTTCCGAGACCTCGACGACTTCGACGGCCACGGCACCGGCCAGCGGGCTGATCGAGACTTCCGCTGAGACGGCACGGCTGATCGTGGTGGGCAGCAGCGAGTTCCTCAACGACACTGTGTTCGACATCTCGTCCAGCTTCAGCCGCGATAGCTACCTGAACAACCTGCAATTCGTGCAGAACGTGGTGGACTGGGCCACTGAGGATACGGACCTGGTGGCGCTGCGCTCGCGGGGCACCATCGCCCGCACGCTCGATCCGCTGACCGACGCACAGCAGACCCGCTGGGAAGTGCTGAATTACGGTGTGGCTTTGCTGGGTGTGGTGGCGATCGGCGCGGTGTGGCAATGGCGCAAGCGGGCCGAGAAGCCCATGCCCCTGGTCCTGGCCGATTCTGAAGCGCTTGTCCTGACCAAATCTGAATCCGACGCGAAGGGGTGATGACCGATGAACCGGCTGAACAAAATCCTCGCGTTCATCCTGGCTCTGCAAATTGTGCTGCTGGCGGCGCGCGCCCTCTGGCCGGAATCCGAGTCCAGGGCGTCGGGCGAAGCGCTGCTGGCGAACTTCGACACCGCCGCCGTCGCGCAACTGCGCATCACCGATGCGGGCGGCAAGCAACTGGTGCTCAAGAAAGACGGCGACAACTGGGTGCTGCCCGACTATGGCAACTACCCGGCACTGCCGACGCGCGTAAGCCTGTTGCTGGACAAGATCAAGGGGCTGCGCACCGACCGCCTGATCACCCGCTCGACAACCAGTCACCGTCGCCTGCGCGTCAGCAGCGACGAGTTCGAGCGGCTGATCGAGATCGAGAGCGGCGAGAGCACGCACAAGCTCTATCTGGGCAAGAGCGGCGGTGGCAGCACGCTGCATGTCCGGCTGGACGATCAGCCGCAGGTCTACCTGGTGAGCGGCCTGGCCGTCAGCGATGCCGGAGTCGCAGTCTCAAGCTGGATTAACACACTGTATTTCTCCGTGCCGTCCGACCAGGTGATCAGTCTGCGCCTGCAGAACGCCAACGGCACCTTCGAGTTCACCAAGAGCGGCGACACCTGGAGCATGGCCGGTCTGGCCGAAGGGGAAACGCTCAATCAGCAGGCGCTGACGACCTTGCTGAGTCAGGTCACGTCGCTGTATATGTCCACTCCCATCGGCAAGGAAGAAGGGGCGGACTTCGGCCTGGACGCGCCGCAGGCGACGATCACCCTGCGCGTGCTGGAGCCGGAAGAGACGCCAGAGCCGACGCCGGACATTGCACAGTCGCCGCTGGCAACCGCCACGCCCGATCCGCAGGCCACACCCACAGCCACGCCGACGCCGCACTACGTCGAGAAGGAATACACGATCCTGATCGGCGCGAAGCGGGATGATGGCGTGGTGGCCAAGTCGCCTACGTCGGACTACTACGTCCTGCTGACGGAAGCGGTCGCCGAACGCTTCACCAAGAAGACGCGGGCGGACTTCATCACCCTGCCGCCCACTCCGACGCCCGAACCGACGGTCACGCCAGAGGAGACGGCGGCGACGCCGGCTCCCATGAGCACGCCGGTGCCTTCTGGCACTCCAACCGCGGTAGACCTGCCCATGCCCCCATTGGCGACACCAACGCCAACCGCCACTGTTGAACCAGAGGCTGGCAGTAGCTAATCCGTCAGCGCTCGGTGAAATGGAGGGATATCCCTGACTGGAAGCACGCCGCAAGCCCTGGGGTTGTGGCGTGCTTCCAGCATTTGCTCTCCGATCCGCCCGCGCGGTATTCTGAAAAACACACCGTCATAGAGAGCGGTTGCCGATCATGAGCGGCCATATCCTGATCGTGGATGACGATGCCCTGCTGCGCCGCAGCCTGGCCTTCAACCTGGAACAGGCCGGCTACCGGTGCAGCACTGCCGCCACCGCCGAAGACGCCCTCGCCATGGCGCAGCGCGAGCGGCCCGACCTGGTGCTGCTGGACATCAGCCTGCCGGGCATGGACGGGCTGGAAGCATTGCGCCATTTCCAGGACGAGGTCGGCACCGCCGTCATTTTCCTGACCGCGCGCCGCCGCGAACTGGACGAGATTCTCGGCCTGGAACTGGGGGCCGACGACTACGTCACCAAGCCCTTCAGCACCGATCTGTTGCTGGCCCGCATCAAGGCGGTCTTGCGGCGCGCGGCTCATGCGGCCCCGCCCGCTCCCAAAGACGATTCACTGCGGGTCGGCGATCTATGCATTGACCCCCTGGCGCACACCGTCACCCTGGGCGGCAGGCCGATCGAGCTGGCCCCGCGCACGTTCGACCTGCTCTATGTGCTGGCGCTCAACGCCGGACGTGTGCTCCCCGCCGAGGAATTGCTCGCGCGAGTGTGGGGGGCCGAATACGAGGGCGAACCGCAGGTGCTCTATGTGCATATTCGCTGGTTGCGCGAAAAGCTGGAAGATGACCCGTCTAACCCGCGCCGGATTGTGACCGTGCGCGGTGTGGGTTACAAGCTGGTGCCGGTGGAGGAAGACTGACCATGCGCTCGTTACGCAGTCGTCTGATCCTGAGCCATATCCTGCCCTTGCTGGTCGTGATTCCCCTGGTTGGTGTCTCGCTGATCTACGCCATCGAGACGCAAGTACTGCTCAAGAACGTCAGCGAAGAACTGACCCGGCAGGCTGCGCAGGTGGCCGAAGCCGCCCATGGCCGCGAGGGGATCTGGCAGGATGCCGCCGAGGCCCAGGCCTTTCTGGAGAGCCTGAATCTGCCGGGCAGCATCATGCTGCTGAATCCCAGCGGGCAACTGCTGGCCTTCAGCGGGCCAGCGGGCGCTTTCACGCCGGGGCAGGTCATCGCGGTGGGGGACGCAGCGCTCACCCCCGGCAGCGAGCGTCCCGCCCCGCTGATCTCCAGCCTGACCCTGCGCAACACCACGGAAATCTGGGTGCCGGTGCAGGGACAGGATCGGCAGATCGTCGGTATCGTGCGCATTCATCAGCAGCTCGCCGATGTCTACCGGCGTTTCGAGCAGCTACGCTATCTGATCGTGGGCATTCTGGGGATCGAACTGCTGCTGGGCCTGCTGATCGGCCTGGTGCTGGCGCTCAAGCTGGAAAAGAGCCTGCAACAGGTGGCGCAGGCCATCCTGTCCGTCGCCACCGGGCGCGACTTGACCATGCTGCCGGAAAAAGGGCCGGAGGAAATCCTCACCGTGCTACGGGCATTCAACACCATGACCCGTCGCCTGCAGGAGGCGCAGGACATGCGCAGGCGGCTGCTCGCCAACCTGGTGCACGAGCTGGGGCGACCACTGGGAGCCGTGCGCTCGGCGGTAGGCGCATTGCTGAACGGGGCCGATCAAGACCCCGCCCTCCGCCAGGAATTGCTGACGGGGATTGATTCTCAACTGCAACGCCTGGAACCGCTGCTCGACAATCTGGCGCAGCTTCACGACACTCTGCTCGACATCCCCCGCCTCAAGCGCCAGCCCGTCGCCCTGTCCCCCTGGCTGAGCGAAGTCCTCAGCCTGTGGCGGGCAGCCGCGCAGGAGAAGAATCTGCGCTGGAGCGTGAACATCCCCGACAGATTGCCTACGTTGGACATTGATCCGGATCGGCTGGCGCAGGCCATCGGCAACCTGGTGAGCAACGCCATCAAGTTCACGCCGCCGGAGGGCGCAGTGAGCATCTCGGTTGCCAGGCAGGACGGGCACTTGCGCATCGCCGTCCGGGATAGCGGGCCAGGGATCGCGCCGGAAGAACAGCTGCGCATCTTCGAACCCTTCTACCGGGGCAACAAGCGCTTCGCCCAGGGGATGGGCCTGGGGCTGACCATCGCCCGCGACCTGGTCGCGGCTCATGCAGGCCGGATCGAGGTGGACAGTCAGCCAGGCCAGGGGAGTCAATTCACCATCTGCCTGCCCTGTGAGAACTGAGCCGCTGGCAGTTGTCTATCCAGGCCTGGAAGCTGTTATAGCTTCCTCAGCCATTCAGATGGAGTGAGGCAAACCAGGAAGGCAGGGGGCGTACCGTTGGTAGAGAGTTGCAGCGAGTAATGGACTTCTCTCGACTCTTGTCCCTCAGTTCGGTACGCCCTTGCCGATTGGATCGTTTACTGAACTGCGTGACGTCTGAACAACCAGCCGGTGATAGGGATCGAGATGGTGATCAGCGCGACCGACCATATGATAGACAGCCACACCGCATCACCCGGCGGTGTGCCAACCAGCCACGCTCGTATCGCGTTGATGGCGTGAGTCATCGGCTGGTTTTCGGCAAACGTTCGAATTACGCCCGGCATGGTATGGGTGGGGACGAAAGCGCTGGATACAAAGGTCAGGGGAAAGATCAGTACGAAACCGACCCACTGCGCAGCCTCAAGGCTTTTGACAAGAAGGCCCAGGATGGCCGAGAGCCACGAGATCGCCAGCGTGAACAGCAATGCCAGTCCAATGACATACAGCCATTCGACGGCACTGGCGTTTGGGCGAAAGCCAACCGCAAAACCAGCCAGGACGATGATAATCCCCGAAATGATGTTACGCACCAGATCGGCGGTGATATGGCCGATGATCAAGGCGTTGCTCGACATCGGAAGCGATCGGAAACGATCTACAATGCCTTCTTTCATATCGACTGCCAGATTGATCGTGGTGTAGTTGGCACCAAAGGCCAGTGTTTGGATCAGGATGCCAGCGAACAGATAGTTGGCGTAGCTCACATCCCCTGTGTCAATCGCGCCACCCAGGACGTAGCGGTTCAACAGCATGAACATGACCGGGAAGAGGATCAGCGACAGCACCTGGTCCAAGCTCCGGATGATATGCATAATGCTGCGTCTGGCCATGATTCTCACATCGGAGACAAGCCAGAACAGATCCGAATGGCGTTCTGGTTGGACAGGTGCAAGCAGTGCGGTCTCACTCATTGGTGATCTCCTGGGTATTTCCCCTCGAGCCATTGCCGGTCAGGAAGAGGAACACATCATCGAGCGTCGGGCGGCGCATGGAGAGGCTTTCGACTTCGATCTGAGCATCTTCCAGACGCTGCAAGATATGCCTCAGCGTAGCAGCGCCGTCGCTGGCCGCGATCGTCAAGACCCTCTGTTCGGGATCTGCTTGAAGCAACCGGCCATCGATTGCCTCTTGCGCGGCGGTGAAGCTGCTGGTTGGGGAGATCACCAGATCGACATGATCCGATCCCACACGGGCTTTGAGAGAAGTCGCATCGCCCTCCGCTATCACTCTGCCTTCGTCAATGACCACGATCCAGTCTGCCAGATAATCCGCTTCGTCCATATACTGCGTAGTCAAGAGAATCGTCGTGCCGTTGTTCGCCAGATCCTTAATCAGAGTCCACATGCTCAAACGGCTTCTGGGATCCAGGCCGGTAGTCGGTTCGTCCAGGAAGATAACTGGAGGCGCAGCAATGAGGCTCATGGCCAGGTCCAGGCGGCGCTTCATGCCCCCGGAGTAGGTCCTTACTGGGCGACGGCTGGCGTCGACCAGATCGAACTGCTCCAGCAGCTCACGAGAGCGACGCAGGGCATCGGCGTGACTCAAGCGGTATAGCCGCCCTAGCATCAGCAGGTTCTCTTCACCGGTGAGATAGCCGTCGACCGCAGCGAACTGCCCTGTCAGGCCAATGCTGCTGCGAACCTTGTGAGCCTGTTGTACAACGTCATAACCATTGACGCGAGCTTCGCCGCCATCCGGAGGCAGCAGAGTGCTTAAGATGCGAATGGTGGTAGTCTTGCCGGCTCCGTTTGGCCCCAGCAGCGCGACAATCGTGCCGCGCTTGACGGTGATGTCGATGCCATGCAGCACCTGGACATCCTTGAAGGACTTTTGCAGATTTCTCACTATGATGGCGTCTGCGTTGTCTGGGTGTAGTCTAGCCATAGGATAGTCTCCACAATTGGGTAGAAAGTGCATGGTTTTATATTGTACAAATGTTCTAACAAAAAAGCAAGAAAAACATCTAAAAAATCTCAAATTGCGGATTCCGATATACTGCCATTTACCATCCGCAATTCGAAGCCTGGAGAGGCGCTTGCTCCCTTTCAGGAGCTTTTCAGGACCTTCTCCCGGCCCCGCGATGTGGGCGAAGGATCGATTTCTGCGACTGAAAACAAGCCCCCTCACCTTGCGACGCAGTTGCGAGGGGGAGGGGAAAATACTTTGCGAACGCCCTAATGGACCTTACCGCCCCGCTTCCCACCAGTGGATCATCCAGTCCTGCTCGAAGGTGGGCGCGCCGAAGTCGTGCAGCAGGCGCAAGACCTGCGCCCGATGATCGGTGCCGTGATTGAGCACGTGCATCAGGACTTGCCAGACGGCCACGGTGATGGTGATTGGCCAGGATGAGTTGGGGCGCTGTATGTCGAAGGTGAGGGTGCGGGTCAGGTGCACTTCGGTGAGTGTGGCGAGCACGGCGCGCACCTGCGCCTGAGCTTCTTCCCAGACCTCGCGCGCGGCGGCTTTGGTCGGGTAATCCTCGTAGCGCAGGCGATCGGGCAGAGGCTGATCAGCCACCCGGTTCAGCCAGCGCTGATCCACGCTGGCCAGGTGCACCATGTGATTACGCACTGAGCCAATGCTATAGGGCACTTCTTGCACGAACTGCTCGTCAGTGAGCTGCTCGATGCTCGCCCACAACCGGCGGTGTAGCGCCTCGTTGGTCGCATACAGCCGCCGGATCATGTGTAGATTCATCAGACTTCCTCGTCGGTTTCGTCCCCCTGATGTTGCAGGAACCAGCCGAAGGGCAGATCAATATTGAAGACGAAGCGCGCGCGCTCGCCGCTTTCCTGGTGTTGGGCGAGCAGCACGTCGAAGTAGTGCCCGTCGTGCTCGACGAATTCCTGCTGCAACAGCATATAGCCCAGCACGCGCAGGATGACGTATTCCTCCAGCGTGTTGATGACGATGAAGGCCGTGTGGAAGTCGTGACCGTTGCCTGTTGCCAGCACGGCGTCAATCAGGCCCCTGGCGATGGCGCGATGGAACAAGGCGTTGTCCAGGTCATCGCTGGAGGTGTAGATGTAGTCGGCCACCATGTGCGCCATGATGTCCAGGTAGTCCCTCTCCAGCAGTTTCTGGGTGGCTACCAGCGCGCCCTGCAGATCGCCCACCCGCAGGGCTTCGTTCATCACCGTCACTGTCTCGCGGTCATGGGGGTGAGGCTGATACTCGTCCGAATGCACATAGGCCATGCGCAGGGCGTGATAATCCGCGTCCACCGGATTGGCGCGGACGGCATCCAGCAGTTCTTGATAGGTCATGGGGAGTATCCTTTTCGCTGTGTGGCTGTTGACCTCAGTGTAACAGGTCTTGCGGGGATTGGCTAGCGCCCGAAAACAGTTCGCAGCCGGGGCCAGGTCTGCGCGATCGCCTGACGGACCTGCTGCACGGCGAAGACGAACACGAACAACGCCGTCGCCGTCAGCACAATGGCCGGGCCAGTGGCCACATCCTGATAGTAGGAGATGTAGAAACCGATGATGCTCGACGCCGCGCCGAACAGGGCCGACACGAACATCATCGGCAGCAGGCGCTTGCTGATCAACTGCGCGGTGGCTGCTGGCGTCACCAGCAGAGCTACCATCAGCGCAATGCCCACTGTCTGCAGCGAGACGACGATCGTCACGGCGATCAGCACCAGCAGCAACAGCCGGAAGGCTTCAGTAGGCAGGCGCAGCGTGCGGGCCAGCGCCGGATCGAAGGAGATGATCATGAACTCCTTGAAGAAGAGCGCCACCACGACCAGCACTGCTGCCCCAAACCCGATGATGCGCAGCAGATCGGCTTCGGACACGCCGAGAATCTGCCCAAACAGGATATGCGACAGATCGCCCGCGTAGTTGTTGATGCGCGAAATCATGGCGATGCCCAGCGCGAACATCGCCGCGAACACGACACCGATAGCGGTATCTTCGCGGATTTTCTGGTGGCGCGTCAGGTAGCCGATGCCCAGGGCGCTGAGCACGCCCGCTATCAGCCCGCCCCAGAACAGGTTGTCAGTCCTGCCGTTGGCGCGCTGATAGGCGAAGGCCACGCCGGGCAGGATGGCGTGCGCCAGGGCGTCGCCGAAGAAGGCCATGCCGCGCACGACCACGAAGGTGCCCAGTACTCCGCTGACAATTCCCACCACGATCGCCGCCGCCAGGCTGCGCGTCAGTAAGGGGTATTGTAGCGGGCTGAGCACGATCTGATCGAAGTTGCGCCACAGCACGCCCCAGCCCGCCATCAGGGTTTGCCACAGGCCAGCATCAGCCAGCCACAACGCCAGACCCTCGCTTGCCATTGCTACCGCTTTCCTCTCCTCGCCCCAACAGGCGCTGCATGACCTCCGGCGCGACCGGCGCGGTCATGTCCAGCGTCAGGGGCGTCACCGCGACAATGCCCGCCCGCACCAGCGCCGCGTCGGTGTTTTCGTCGGTCAGGGCTGTCGCGTTCACTTTGTAGCCGATGCGCCCCTCGTCCCCCAGTTGGCGGCGCAGCGGCGGCAGCGGCACGAAGTATTGCGCCCGCTCCAGCCGGGCCAGCCGCCAGGGAGTCTGAGGCGTGGCGCCGGCGGGGATGTCAATCTTCAGCACGTCCACTTCTGGTGGGCGTTCGGCGTGCAGCCAGCGCTCGGCGAACAGCCGCGTGAAGTAGATCGCCGTGCTGAAGTCCACCGAATCGTCGTGACTGTAGTGCAGCGACGGGTCTACTTCCAGCGAGACGGCCAGCGCCGGTATTCCGAACGAGGCCGCTTCCAGCGCTGCGCCCACCGTGCCGGAGCCAGTGACGCCCGTGCCGACGTTCTCGCCGTAGTTGATGCCCACCACTGCCAGGGCAGGCAGGCGGTCGGCCAGTTCCAGCACGGCGTGATCGATCGCCTGGGCCGGTGAGGCGTTGGCAGCGTAGGCGGGCCACGTCTGCCCCTGGTAGCTGATAGTGGTGGGGAACAGGCGCCCATCGTTGGAGATGGGGAAGCTGCGCCCCATGCCGGACTGCTGGACGCTGGGCGCGACGATCAGCAGGTCGCCCAGCGGATCGAGCGCTGCCGCCGACGCCGCCAGGCCAGGCGAAGCGATGCCGTCATCGTTGCAGAGCAAAATCAACGGTCGAGTCATGGTGATTATGTCATCCTGTGCGCATGTACATGCCGGTGCTCGTCATGATCATGGCACGGTTGGTCGGGAATGACCAGATATTGGTCTCCATCGCGCACCAGGGCGATGCGCTCGCCGAAGGTCGCCGCCAGATTGTCCGGCGTGTAGACTCGCGCAGGCGGGCCATAGGCCAGCATACGCCCGCCGCTGAGCAGCATCAACTTGTCGTAGTGCGTGGCCGCCTGCACCAGATTGTGCGTGGCGAGCAGCACGGCCACCCCTTCTTCGCGCAGCACATCGAGCACCTGAAAGATGTCGCTCTCGGCGGCGGCGTCCACGCCGCTGAAGGGTTCGTCGAGCAGCAGCACGCTGGCCTGCTGCGCCAGGGCACGCGCCACGAAGACACGCCGCCGCTGTCCGCCGCTCAGTTCGCCGATCTGCCGCTTGCGCAGCGACCACATGCCCACCCGTTCCAGGGCCTGGCGCACAGCCTCGCGGTCGCGCCTGCGCGGCGGCAGAATATAGCCAATCTGCCGGGCGCGCCCCATCATCACCACGTCCCAGACGGTAGCGGGGAAACGCCAGTCAATGGCCTCGTACTGCGGCACATAGCCGATCATGCCATGACTTTCACGGCACGACGCTCCCCGAATCGAGATCACACCCTGGTGCGGCAACAATCCCACCAGTGCCTTGAACAGCGTGGATTTGCCCGCCCCGTTCGGCCCGACAATGCCGATCCGCTCGCCCGCAAACACATCAAAGGTGATGTGCGCGATGGCCTGGTGACCGTTGTAGCCCGCCGACAGGTCGCGCACCGTCATCACCGGCTGCGGACCGTCACAGTCGGCAGGCTCCGGCTGACGGTTGAGCAGGGTTCGCAATGAGAATTCGGCCATGAGTGTACCCTCTCAGACTGTCTTCTGGGCAGCTTGCGCCGTCACTGCAGCGCCCGGACGATCTGCGCCGCGTTATAGCGCATGTAGTTCAGATAGGTGTCCGTCGGCCCGCCCGCCTCGCTGAGCGAACCCGTGTAGAGCTGTACCAGCTTTGCGCCAGTCTCGTCGGCGATCTGCTGTGCCAGGCTATCGCTGACGGTCGTCTCGGTGAACACAGCGGGCACGTCGTACTCGCGCACCGTCTCGATCAGCGCCAACAATTCCTGTACCGACGGTTCGCTGGCCGTGCCACCGCCCGGCAGCACCACGCCCACCAGCATCAGGCCGTAGCGCGCCGCCAGATAGCTGAACGACTCATGATTGGTGACCAAGTAACGACGCTCGGCGGGCAACACAGCGAACTGCGCCGACAGATCGGCGTGCAGCGCGGCGAGTTGCCCCACGTACACTTCGGCATTGGCGGCGTAGACGGCGGCGTGAGCCGGGTCTTCCGTGCTAAGCATGTCGCGGATCATCAACGTCCACAGCGCCACATTGACCGGGTCGGTCCACACATGCGGGTCGGCCATGCCCAGCACTTCGAGATAATGCGGGTCGTCGCGAGTCACCGCCCCTGGTGTCAGCAGATCGTCCAGCCCGAAGGCAGCGCGCACCGTCTGCCAGTGATCGGCACACAGGGCGTCGAGGTCTCCGCTCACCAGGCTGGAATCGGCGTGCGTTTCGCCTTCACTGTCGTGCTCTTCGTCGCCGTGCTCATGACCCAGACCAGCCAGCACCGGGCGGATGGGCAGGCAACCCCACAGCTCGTAGACCTTGCCCTCTGCCGCCTCATACACCACCTTTTGCAGGCGCTCTTCGAAGTTCAGCCCGATGATGAACACCGCATCAGCGTTGCTGAGGCGCACCACGTCCTGTGCCGACGGTTCGTAAGAGTGTGGATTTGCGCCCAGCGGGATGAGCGTCCCCACGTCGGCGGCGTCACCGGCCACGTTGCGCACCACGTCGGCCAGCACGCTGAAACTGACCACGATCTGCAACCGGTCGCCCTGAGCAGCAACAGAAGTGCCGCTCAGCGAGGCCATCAGGCTGACGGCGAGCAGGAGAGCCAGCAGAGTTGAGGCAGGGATGCGATGAAGGATCGGTGTGCGCTGAGACATTGCTCTGCTCCTATGAATCCTATACCGCTTTGTCAGCGCGTTGACACTCGGCACAGATGCCGGAGATTTCCAGCCAATGCCCGGTGATGGCGTAGCCTGTGCGCTGCGCCACCCGATCCAGAAAGTCGCCCAGGTCGCAGCCCACGATCTCCACCACCGCATGGCAACGCTCGCAGACGACATGGTGAGTGTGACCCGGCGAAGCCAGCGCATAGCCGTGACAGCCGTCGGCCAGATGCACCGGGCGCACCACGTCCAGCGCCTCCATCACCTCCAGCGTGCGGTAGACTGTCACCAGTCCCAGGTCGGCGCAGAAGACCTGCCCGCGCGCCTGAATCTCGGCGGGGGAGAGCGGCTTGGACGCGGCCAGCAGCACCTGCAGGATAGCCCGCCGCGGCTGTGTCAGCTTGTGACCATGCTCGCGCAGACGATCGGCAAGCGTCTCGAAATCGGTCGCCAACGTTCACCTCAGCAGATGCGTATCAAAGACAGGTCGGGGTAAGAAGTAAATGAAAATCTTTTTCAGTTAGGATTCTAGCCATTGCGCTCCCGACTGTCAAGGGCGGGGTTGCATTTCAAGTTTGGGGCGGGACTGCGCCGCCAATGCCCACAGGTCCCGAACACCTGTTACCCATGTCTCCAGTCTATGTCACACGCCGGGCGAAGGGGAGCACTTGTGCGAGAGACAACAGGTCCCCTCGCCCCACGACGCAGCCGCGAGGGCGAGGGGATTTAGGGGTGAGGGAAAGACGCTCCGCGAAAGCTCATCACAGCCTCTGGTCTTCCCCTCTGCGCTCTGCATCTCAGCGGCGACTTTCGCCGCCGCTTGTGAGAGGTACTCCGGCACCGGCAGTGTCTGCTGGGCTATTCCCCTGTCACGGCGTGGCCTGCGCAGCAGCCAGCAATTCTGCGCGGCGCGTGCGCCGTCGCCGCAGGAATTTCTCGAACTCCACTGCCGGGAACAGCGACCCCGCCAGCAACCACGACACGATCAGTTCGGTGGCATCGAGCGACGTGGTGTCGAAGATGGTCTGCAGGAAGGGGACGTAGATCACCAGCATCTGCAACACGGCGGTCAGCGTGACGGCAGCCCACAGGAGCTTGTTACGATGCAGGGGCGTGCGCAGGAAGGAGGCCTCGCCACCGTGAATGGCCGATACCTCGAACACCTGCGACAGCGCCAGCACCGAGAAAGCCACAGTGCGTGCCATGCGCAGCGCTTCTTCGCTGGGATCGAATAGTTCGCCGCCGTGCCGGTTGAGTGCCCATACATAGCCGACCAGCGTGGCGATGCCGATCCAGATGCCCACCCAGACGATGTGCAGGCCCACGCCGCGGGCGAAGATGCTCTCGCGCGGCGGGCGCGGCTTGCGCTTCATCACGTCCGGCTCGCTCGGCTCGAAGCCCAGGGCGATGGCGGGCAGGCCGTCGGTCACCAGGTTGATCCACAGAATCTGAATGGCCAGCAGCGGCACGCGCAGCCCCATGACCAGCGCTGCAAACATGGCCACAATCTCGCCGGTGTTGGTGCTCAGCAGGTAGCGCAGGAACTTGCGGATATTGTCGTAGATGGTGCGCCCCTCTTCGATGGCGGCCACGATGGTGGCGAAGTTGTCGTCGATGAGCACCATGTCGGCGGCGCTCTGACTCACGTCGGTGCCGGTGATGCCCATCGCCACACCGATATTGGCCTGTTTGAGCGCCGGCGCATCGTTGACGCCGTCGCCGGTCATGGCCACGATCTGCCCGTGCGACTGCAGCGCCTTGACCACGCGCAGTTTGTGTTCGGGCGACACGCGGGCATAGACCGACGTTTCGAGCGCCACGCTCCGTAGCTCTTCGTCGCTCATGCGGTCGAGTTCCACGCCGGTCAGAGCGCGGTCGTGCTCGCCCATGATCCCCAGTTGGCGGGCGATGGCGACGGCGGTCAATTTGTGGTCGCCGGTGATCATCACCGTGCGGATGCCCGCCTCAGCCGCGACGTGCACCGCCTGTTTGGCTTCGGGGCGAGGCGGGTCCACGATACCGATCAACCCCAGCAAGGTCAGGTCGCGCTCGACGACTTCCGGCGTCAGGTCTTGCGGAATCTCCAGCAACGGCCGGTAGCCGATGCCGATCACGCGCAGGCCCTGGCTCGCCATATCCTCGATCTTGGCCAGCCAGGCCGCGCGGCGTTCGGGCGTGAGCGGGCGCGGGCCGTCGGGCATGACTTCCTGCGACGCCCAGGCCACCAACTGATCCGGTGCGCCTTTGGTGAAGGCCACGTAGGGCGCGTGTTCGAACAGTTCGGAGACGAAGCGTCCGTGCGGCTGATGGATGGTGGTCATAGCCTTGCGCTCGGACGAGAAGGGGATCTCGGCCCGGCGCGGCAGATCGTCTTCCAGCACCGAGCGGCTCCAACCGGCTTTGCGGGCTGCCACCAGCAACGCGCCTTCGGTGGTGTCGCCGACCACTTCCCAGCGGCCATTGCCGGGCACCTGCTCCAGGAAGGCGTCGGTGCACAGCGCGGCGGCCTTCAACAATCGCGCCAACACGGTGTCGTCTACCACATTGATGGGCCGCTTGCCCTCGTAGAACGTCCCCACCGGCGTATAGCCGACGCCCTCTACCCTCACGTCGTCACGCCCCGGCAAGCCGATGAGCGTCACCGTCATCTCGTTGCGCGTCAGCGTGCCCGTCTTGTCGGTGCAGATCACCGACACCGAGCCAAGCGTTTCGACGGCGGGCAGTTTGCGGATGAGGGCATGGCGACGCACCATACGCCGCGCCCCCAGTGCCAGCGCGATAGTGATCACCGCGGGCAACCCTTCGGGAATGGCAGCTACGGCCAGGCTGATCGCCGTCAGCAGCATCTCCTCAACATCTTCGCCGCGCAACACCCCCGCCACGAAGACCAGGGCGCAGACGGCCAGCGCCGCGCCCGCCAGGATCACGCCAACGCGCTCCAGGCGTTCCTGCAGGGGCGTGCGCCCTTTCTCGACGCGCTGCAACAACGCCGCAATCGTGCCCAGTTCGGTCTTGAGACCGGTGGCGGTCACGGCCAGCACGGCGCGCCCGTAGGTGACGGCGGTGCCCATATAGAGCATGTTGCTGCGGTCGCCGACGGCGGGGGGCGGGTTGCTGTCCGGCAGGGTCTCCACCGACTTGAGCGCGGCGTGCGATTCACCGGTGAGCGGCGCCTCGTCCACCTGCAGATTGACCGCTTCTACCAGGCGACCGTCGGCAGGCACGCGGTCCCCCGCCTCCAACAGCACGATGTCGCCGGGCACCAACTCGGTGGCGCTCAGTTCGTGCACGTGCCCATTACGCCGCACGCGCACGATGGGCGTCTGCATCCGGCTCAGCGCGGCCAACGCCTGTTCGGCCTGGTATTCCTGGAAGAAACCGAGCGCCGCGTTCAGCAACACGATGGCCAGAATGACTATCGCGTCCTTGGTGTCGCCGATGATCACCGAGATGATGGCGGCAGCGATCAGCACCAGTACCATGACTTCGGTGAACTGACTGAACAGCAGCTTCCACAGCGACGTCTCGCTTTCTGCGGGCAATTCGTTCTTGCCGAACTGCGCCTGTCGCTGCGCGACCTGTGCCTCGCTCAGGCCAGTTTCGGCACTGGTCTCCAGGCGCGCCAGTGTGTCAGGCACAGGCAACGCATACCATTTGTCCTGTTCCCTGGTAGCCATGGGCAACGTTGTCCTTTCTCCTATCAGCTAGCGCCGGCAGGCATCCGGCGCGGCTGGTTTTGTCTGCAATTATCAACCAGGGGAGATTGTAGGACAAGCGAAGATGTCTGTACAGGCATGGGCACCCCCCAAACTTTGGGGTGGCGCTCATCATTCTCTCATTCGCCGCCCGACCTGGAATGCACTAGACTATGATTCGGACACTGGGGAGAGATGAGCATGATACTGATCACTGGCGCATCCGGTTATGTAGGCAACAATCTGGTCCGTCGTCTGGTCGCGCAGGGCAAGGCAGTGCGCGCTCTGGTGCACAGCCCGGCCAAAGCAGCGCTGCGCCTGGCCGATATTCGCGACCAGATCGAGATTTTTCAAGGCGATGTCACCCGCCCTGAGACGCTGCGTCCCGCCCTGGACGGCGTCAGCGCGGTCGTGCACCTGGTGGCCGTAGCCATCGAAAAGCGCCCCGGCGACTACGAGCGCATCAACACTCATGGCACCATCAACGTGGTCGAGGAGGCCCAAGCCGCCGGCGTGCGTCGCCTGATCAACATGAGTCAGAACGGGGCCGACAGCCGTCTGCCCTATCGCTTTCTGGCCAGCAAGGGCAAAGCGCAAGAATACGTCGCCGCCTCTGGCCTGGACTGGACGGCCCTGCGCCCCTCGGTCATCTGGGGGCCACAGGACGAGTTTGCCAACGTGCAGGCCCGCCTGATCAAACTGACGCCGCTGATCTTCCCCATCGTCGGCGACGGGAAAGCCCGCTTCCAGCCGGTGTGGGTGGGCGATGTGGTCGAGGCAACGGCGCGCTGCCTGGATGACGATCGGACCATCGGCCAGGAGTACGGCCTGGGCGGGCCGGAAGTGTTGACCTATGCGCAGATCGTCGAGCGCGTGCTGGCCGCCCTGGGGACACGTCGCCTGACGATCAACGTGCCCGTGCCCTTGCTGCGCCCGGCGGTCAAACTGATGGAAGTGGCACTACCCAACCCGCCGGTGAGCACCAGTCTGCTGGACTTGCTGAAGGTGGACAACGTGGTCGAGCACAACGCCCTGACCGAGGTCTTCGGCATCGAGCCGCGCCCCTTCACACCGGAGAACCTGAGCTACATGCGTCAGTTCACTGCTCTAGGCGCGCTCAAGCGTCTGCTGGGCAGGCCGACCGCAGAGGAATAGGCGTTGGTGGCTGCTTGCCTGTGATCGCCCGCTCCGAGCACACATTGGCGCTCGGCGAAGCAGAGTATGACAACTTCAAATCGGCCAGCGTCTCGTTGCTGTGCCTCACCTGAGCCGCCCGGCCCGCCGAGCGCGCGAATTCCCCCCTTTGCCTCAGCCTGATCGCCCCACCCCTTCCTTCCCTCGCGCCAGAGCAACCGGGGGATTCGGATTTAGGGGCAGAATTCACCACAGAGTACGCATAGGTCATAGAGAAAGGCATAGAGTTTCTTCGACTTGTCTTTCCCCTCTGCGCGGTTCAAGACCATCGCCCTCAAACGCGAATTCACCGAGCAACAGGCACCCGATGGGGCAAAATGGGCGATCTGTTTATACTGGTCGCGGACTGCTGTCACTGAAAACTGATCCCTGTTGACTGCACACTGTTCACCTGCTCGAGGGGGATGTCATGTCTGCACCATTGACCGTGCGCAAGGTCGAAAGCAAGGCCGACTTCGAGACCTTTCTGCGTTTCCCCTGGCAACTGTATCGAGGCGATCCATACTGGGTGCCGCCATTGCTGGGGATGCAGCGGCACAAGCTCGACCGGCGCAAGAATCCGTCGTGGCAACACATGGAGGGTGACTACTTCATTGCCTGGCGCGGCGACGAGCCGGTCGGCACGGTCGCGGCGATCATCAATCACCGGCACAACGAGTTTCAACACGAGCACATTGGCTTCTTCGGCTGCTTCGAGGTCTACGACGATCAAGAGGCGGCGTCGGCTCTGCTGGAGACGGCGGCGGAGTATGTGGCCGCCAGAGGCTACGACGCGCTGCGCGGCCCGGCCAGCTTTTCCACCAATGACGAGTGCGGCCTGCTGATCAAGGGCTTCGACGACCCGCCGGTGATCCTCATGCCCTACAACTACCCTTATGTGCAACGCCTGATCGAGAACACGCCCGGCTTCGTCAAGGTGATGGACACCTATAGCTTCCGCATCACCCTCAAGGACTGGACGGCGTCGCCCAAGCTGGAACAGACGCTGCGCGTCACCCGCAAGAACAACGAGCGGCGCGGCATCACCGTGCGCACGCTGGACCCGCGCCATATGCGGCGCGACCTGGCGCTGTTCAAGGACATCTACAACCAGGCCTGGGACGACAACTGGGGCTTTGTCCCGCTTTCCGACGCAGAACTCGACGCGCTCATCCGCGACCTGGGGCAATACCTGGAGCCGCGGCTGGCCTTCTTCGCTGAGGTGCGCGGTGAACCGGCGGCCTTTTTGCTGGCTTTCCCCGATCTCAATCAGCCTCTGCACGCCGCCTACCCGCGTCCCGGCAAACCGACTCTCCTCACGCTGGCGCAGGTCTTCTGGCACTGGAAGATTCGCTCCAAGATCACACGGGTGCGCATTGCGTTGATGGGCGTGCGCGAGCACTTCCGGGGGATCGGCGTCGAGGCAGCGATGTTCGCGCACTTCTTCGAGCAGACCCCTGCCCTCAGCGCGGAGACGGGGTGGACGTATGCCGACGCTGGCTGGGTGCTGGAGACCAACGAGTCGATGAATCGCATCGTGCGCGCCTATGGCGGGGACGACTACAAGCACTATCGCTGGTACGAGCGCGCCTTGCGCTGAGAGAGGAGCACTCCTGATTCCGCGCCGCGCCAATCCAAGCGCTCCTTTTCGTCCGTAGATCAGGGTAGGTAGTTCGCTTGAGCCGCATTCGGACGAAAGGAGCCGGGCACATGGCTTTCGCACGTTTCATGTCCAGCGCAGTGGGGCGTCTTTTGCGCATTGTGGCGGGGGTTGCCCTGATCGTAGTGGGATTGGTTGTGGTGGAGGATACGGCAGGGATCGTGATTGCCGTCGTCGGGCTGGTGCCGCTGGCAGCGGGTCTGTTCGACTTCTGCCTGATCGGGCCGCTGCTGGGCGCGCCGCTGTCGGGTCGTGCTATCCGCGACAGGCGCTGATCCTGGGAACGGAGCACAAGGAACGGGCCGCTCACGTTTGAGCGGCCCGTTGCGGTGCCACGCGATAGGGCTAGTGCGGCCCCAGTATCCAGGCCGCCAGGCCAGGTAGATCGGTACGGAAGGCGAAGTCCGCGCCTTTGCAGTTCTGGTTCAGGCCGAAGGAAGTGATACCCACCACCTGGTTGGAGTCGGCGGGATAGAACACCGGGCCGCCGGAGTCGCCGAAGCATGTCCCGCCCGATGCCTCGCCACGCCCGTTGCCCTTGCCGGGGTTGTTGGACGTGTGAATGTTGTAGCCGTCGGTGAGGGCGCTGCGCAGGTTGACCAGCGTGGACGTGGCCTTGAGGCGCGAGCGCTCGGCCATGAAGGTCGGCTTGATCTCCTGCAGGCCATAGCCCACGACCATGAAGGTCAGGTCTTTCTGCCCGCGCCGCGTGTCGAGATCGCTCAGCAAGCCCACTGGCGGGAGCGCGCCGTAGTCCTTGTCCGTCACCGGCGTGTTGAGCACCACCACGCCCACGTCATAGGTGGCCGGGAACGCGCCGAAGTTGAAGCTGGGATGTGTGTATGGCGTGCCTGTCACCCCGCCTCTGTAAGGATAGCCGGTGCTGGTGGTGACGTTCTCATCGAACCACACCCGCGCGGAGTCGGGTACAGCGGGGCCGTCTGGAGCTGTGCAGTGCCCGGCGGTCAGGAAGAGGGTGGATGTCAGCAGCGTGCCAGAACAACGCCAGAGCGGCGCTCCATTAGCGTCGTAGAAAACCACCAGGCCCACATACGGATGTTGCCCGCCATCCGGCACGCCGCCGGTGATGGCCCCAGCGGGCAATGCGGCCAGTGCGATCAGCAGCACGGCAACGATCAAGACAATAGCCCTTGCTTTCATGAGATTTTCTCCCTACCCTGAAATTGCTCAAGACCCTTTGCGTCTATTATACTACTAAACATCATGTTTCTCTGATCTTCCCCCGATTTTTCCGGACATCAGAAACGCCGTACCAGGAACGGAAGTAAGGCAAAGCAGGGCAGGGTAATCCGTCTCTACAATCCTTTACCTGAGATCACTGCTGCGATTCAGGATTCTGTCCCCCTGGCAAGCTGTTCCCTTCTGCCCAGTGCGGCGGTGTGCAACTGGCGACAGGCAAAGCCGTTTCCCCGTAGTTGACAAAGCTCCCATCGCGCTGCTCATACAGCCCGAAGCGCACCTGCGTCCTATCCGGCAGGCGCGGCAGGGTGAAATCGTCGCGCACCCACTGGCCGGGGGATAGCTCGGTGAAGGGGTACAATCCATAGACCGGATGGCGGGCATCGGCATTGGGCGGGTTGGGGGCAGGCGTGTCGCCCGTCAGGTGCACGAAGATGCTGGGATCGCTGTCGGGGCGGCGCTCGGCGCTCCAGATCACGTGCAGGTAGACGTGTTCCTGGTCGCAGGTCAGCCAGGCAGCCTGGCGGTGAATGCCGTAGACAATCGGTTCGCCGAGCGACTCATCGGGCGCGAGCAGAGGGGGCACGGTCAACAGTTGCACGTAGCCGGGCGCCGCAGAACTGAGCGCAAAGTCACCCAGGCGCTCGCTCCACCAGGCAGAAGGCGCGCCGTAGGCGCTGGGCCAGGGCGGAGGATAGGAGTAGAACGTTTCCGGCTCGGTGAAAAGCTGATACCCCTGCGCCAGTAGCGCGCGGTAGTCCGCCTTGTGATCCACCACGCGCACGCTGGCATACTGCCCTGTCACCAGGCGGGCGTAGGACGCCGCCGCATAGCGCGGCCCCCAGGGGAACATCAGCGCCACCCTGTCCCCGCGCGGCAACCGATCCATGCGGGCGATGGTCTGCAGGCCGGTCGCTTCGTCCACCAGTTCGCGCACATAGCCGTAATGCCAGATGGCCAGGCCCGCTCCCCAACAGACCAGGCCCCCGGCAACCAGCACAGCCGCCGCTTTCCAGTGCCGGATGAGCCAGTCAGCGACCAGGACGACGCAGAAGACCAGCGCCAGAGCGGTAGGCATCAATATCGCCTGAGGCAGCACGGCGGTGTGATAGAACACAGCGAACAGGGTCGGACCGGCGGCGCTGAGCGCCATCAGGCGGGCTGCGCGGCGCTGCGGGGTCACGGTGAGCGCCAGCAGCAGCGCAGCAATCCCTACCAGCACCCCCGGCAATGACAGTTCCTCGACCAGAATCTGCCAGGTGTCGGTCAGGTTATTGGCCAGCCCGTGCAGATCGGCAGGCAGGCGCACCAAGCGGTCGGCCTCGCGCCCGCTGAACTCGATCCACAGGCCGCGCAGGGTGCCCGGTTCGCCATAGACCCATTCCGCGCCCTGCCAGGCGCGCAGCGGCAGGTATAGATAGGGCACGAAGCCCAGCGCAAACAGCCCCACCGCCTGTACGGCAAGGCGTCGCCAGGGAGGACGCTCGCGCCACAACGCCGGTAAGATGGCGGCGATCAGCCCTGGCGCGACGAATGCCACCGCCCGGTGATGGGCCACGCCGATCCCTCCCAGCAGGGCCAGGGCCAGCAGACGACGGCGGGCGTTCCAACCGCCGCACCAGGGGGCGGGCCACAACGCTACCAGCAACAGCAGCGCCGTGATCGCCAGGCTCATGCTGTAGACCTCGGCGATGACGTTGTGAATCCAGAAGGAGCGCACCGTCCCCAGCAGCGCAGCGCCCAGGACGCCCAACCAGGGCCGTCCTGTCAGTCGCCACAGCAACGCGCCAAAACCGATCAGCGCCAGCAGTCCCCAGCCGGTAGCGTAGAGGCTGGCCGCCGCCGCCGGTTCCAGTCCCAGTGTGCGCAGAGGCCAGGTGAACAGGTTGCCGCCGATGGCGAAAAGCGGATAGCCGGTGTGATGGATGGTGCCCCAGACGTTGAGCGCCACCTGGATTTCAGCCACGTCTTTGATGTATTCGTTCTTCAGGATGTTCTGGGAGGACGTTTCCCCAAAGCTGCCGCTGATATGCGTCTGCAGCGTGACTGCGTAGAGCAGCAACAACGCCAACGCGGGCAGGGTGCTCAGCCACCACGCCCTGGCTGCGCGGGGTCGAGATTGTCTGGCGGACTTTGCAGAAGAGTTGGGCATGGTCATCCCAGGCACGCTTCTGAACGGGCGGGGATTATACCTCGGCGGACCCATCCGGTCGCACGCAGAAACACACACAGCCTGGTCTGTGAAGCCGAGGCTGTGCGTCTGTGAGAGTTATGCTGTAAGTGTTAGGGTCGGGCAGAATTCTCTTGGCAGACGATAAATTAGCGAGGTTCCACTACCATACGCAACGCCGTGCGCTCCTGGTCGTCAATGGTCACCTCGGTGAAATAGGGAATCACGATGACATCAATATTGTCATCGCTCAGATACCCTCGCGCGATGGCAACCGCCTTGATCGCCTGGTTGACCGCGCCGGCCCCGATGGCCTGGACTTCTGCACGGTTGTGCTCGCGCACGACGCCGGCAATAGCACCAGCTACTGCCGTAGAACGAGATCGAGCCGAGACTTTGATGATGTCGACCGTCCGCGCCTCCTCCGTCACGGGTTTGTCAGGAGCCAGTTGAGATGGATGTGTCGGTTGCATAGTAGCCCCCACGAGGTCTGAAAGGTTAGTGATACGTGCACGAACAACGCTTGCCTTCACCATTGTACATGATTTCACCAGCCAAGCCAATCAACGGAATCCAAATCTTTGGCAGCGGCGCGGCTCCCCACAGACTACGAGAGGTGCCTCAGTGCAGAGCGTGCACCGCCTGACGCGCCCCTCACCACCCCTGCGTATAGCCGAGCACCGTTAGCAACACCGTTAACGCCCCAAACGCCACTTCCTGAACGCCCAGCAAGGCCACGCGCACCTGCGGGCGATAGGGGGAAAGTCCCCACGCGGCCCGCACCGCCAGAATGGCCAGAGCGATCACCGCCAGCCGCGGCGCGAGATCCGCTATTGTGAGCGCGGTCATGCCCACGATGGCGAGGGTTTGACTGCCGACGACCGGCTGCCAGGCAAACGGCATCCCCTTGTCCAGCCGCAAGCGGGCGCGCACATACAGAATAGAGGGCACCGCACGCCCCAGCATAACCGCCCACAGGGCCAGCGCCTGCCCGAACGCCGCATCTCCGGCCAGTGCCACCGCCGTGGCAGTGCCCGCCAGAGCGCTTGCCCCCGCCAGTTCGGGGATCAACTCGCGCCCGCGATTCTGGCTGTAGCTCACCAGCAACAGTGCCGCCAGCGGCGCGATCAGCGGCAGGGGCAACAGTGCGCGCAGGCCAGACAGCGCCAGCCCGCCCAGGAAGCCAGTCACCGCCAGCGCCGCGTAGAGCAGCGCCACGCGCTCGGCCAGCGCCGTCCGCGCGTAACGCCGCCCGCGCCGCCGATCCTGGTAGACGATCTTGAGCGGCTGACGCAGCAGGAATCCGCCCAGCACCCCCAGACTCAGCAGGACACCGGCGGGCGAAGGTGCAATCGCCAGCGCCGCGACGATCGGCTCCAGCAGGAACCCCCACGCGCCATGTTCGGGCGGTAGAGCCACCGCTTTCAGCGAAGCACCGGCGGACTGAGTCGTTGAGACCGAAGACACGGCTACCCCTCCTGCGAGACACTGCTTTACGGCAATAACTTTACCCGACATCTACAAAAAGAGTCTTGATCCGGATCAGGATACATTCGCGTTTTGAGACAATGATCTTGAACCGCAAGACGCAGAGGGTGCAGAGGAAACACTCTCAAGAACTCTGTGTCTGTCTCTGTGGCCTCTGTGCTCTCTGTGGTGAATTCTGCCCCCAAATCCGAAGGCACTTCCGGATCAAGCGCAATTGCACATCAGCCCTCGCTGCGGTACGATCCGCGCCATCCAGGGGGGCCTTGGCAGCGTAGCGTGGATAGAGACTATGAGTGACGAACCGCACATCACCCCAGAGCCTGGCCAACCGCTCTCGCTGGAAGACAGGTTGCGGGCCGAAGAACCGCCCGTGCTCGATGAAGATACCAGCCCCAGCCGTCGCCTGGCCGCCCGTCTGCAGGCCGAAGAACCACCCTTCAGCGCCGACGATACCGCGCCCTCGCGGGCTATTCCCCGGCGAGGCGCTGAGCGCTCGTGGGGCGCGCTCAGCGTAATGATGGTGTTGGGTGCGCTGACCATGGTCGTCGTCGCGGCGTTGATCTGGTTGAATGACGAAGAAACGCCCGTCGTCCCAGCCCTGCCGCAGTCCACGACGATAGCTCAGGTTTCCACGCCGACCGTCTCGCCGGTCGTCTCGCCGACTGCCTTGCCAGAGCCGGTCGAAGAGGGGCCGCTGTTCCCCACCGCCGCCGCTGACGAAATCGCCGCAGCCCTGCTGACACCGGTCCCCGCGCAGCCCTCCGAACGGGCGTTGCTGCGGCAGAGCGCCCCCTTCACCATTCGTCCGGCAACTGCCCGCACGCGCGTCATCCAGTACACGGTCAAGGATGGAGATACGCTGGAGAGCATCGCCGAGCAGTTCGGGTTGAAGGACTTCTACACCCTGATCTGGTCGAACAAGAGCAGCAAGTACAGCCCGCTGCGCCCTGGCGTGCAGCTCAACATCCTGCCCGAAGACGGCGTCTATCACGAGGTCACCGATCCGATCCGCATTGCTGACCTGGCCAAACAATACGAGGTTGACCCCTACGCCATCATTGACTCGGAATACAACGACCTCTTCGGAGCGACACCGGAGACGATCCTGCCCCCCGGCCTGTTCGTGGTGGTGCCCGGCGGCAAAGCCGAACGCGAGCTATTCCTGCCTCGACCGGTGTCGGTGGGGGCCACGTCCGGCTCGACCATCAGTGGCACCTATACTCTGTGGGGCTGCACGGCGGAAGTGTCCGGCGGATCGCCGCCCTGGAGCCGTCGCCCGCTCGACAACTACAAATGGGTGCGCGGGTTTGCTCCCGGCGGGCACACCGGTGTTGATCTCTCGGCCAAGGTGGGAGAGCCGGTCTATGCGGCAGGCGCGGGCACCGTGGTCTACGCTGGCTGGAGTGACGGCGGCTACGGCAACGTGGTCGTAATCGCGCACGGCTCGACCTTCAGCCTCTACGGGCATCTCTCGCGCATTGCAGTGCGCTGTGGTCAGCAGGTGTCGGCGGGCACGCAGATAGGCGCGGTGGGCAATACTGGCAACAGCAGCGGCGCTCACCTGCACTTCGAGATCCGCGATGTAGACTGGAACCTGCAAGATCCGCGCAACTACATTGCGTTCTAGAGGCTGTTATGAACTTGTGCCCGGTGTTTTTCCCTCACCCCTGCGCCCCTCTCCCACGCGACTGCGTCGCGGGGCGAGGGGAACGGCCTGCGCTGTCACCCGCTGGCGCAGCAGAA
>DAOTZZ010000235.1:0-11057 GCA_034433965.1 Anaerolineae bacterium | reverse complement strand
ACGGACAGAGTGCGGTGGTACGAATGAGTGCGAAAAAGGTAGTCGCCCTGGCGGGTGGGGTGGGAGGGGCCAAGCTGGTCTACGGGCTGGCGCAGATGCTTCCAGCCGGACAGTTGACGATCATCGGCAACGTAGCCGATGACTTCACCCTGTACGGGTTGCACATTTCACCCGACCTGGACACGGTGATGTACACGCTGGCGGGCATCGCCAATCCTGAGACAGGTTGGGGCATTGCTGGCGATAGCTGGCAGATGCTGGACATGCTGAAGCGCTATGGCGAGGAAGGGTGGTTCCGCCTGGGCGATCGCGATGTGGCCACACACCTGCTGCGCACGTATTGGCTGGCACAGGGCGTGTCGCTTACTGAGGTGACGGCGCGCCTGGCGGAGGCACTCGGTGTACGACAACACCTGTTGCCTGTCACCGACGATCCCCTGGCGACAATGGTAGACACGGTCGAATATGGCATCCTGCCCTTTCAAGAATACTTCGTGCGGCGGCGCTGGCAGCCGATAGCACGGCGGGTGTGGTTCGAAGGGGCGGAGACAGCGCGGATGACCTCTGCGGTAGGGCAGGCGCTGGCCGAGGCCGACTTCGTGGTGATCTGCCCTTCCAATCCTGTGCTGTCTATCGCGCCTATCCTGGCTGTTGGCGGCGTGCGCGAGGCGCTGCAACAACGGGCTGGGCGCTGCGTGGCGGTCAGCCCTTTCATCGGCGGGCAGGCGGTCAAGGGGCCGGCGGCCAAGCTGATGCCAGAACTGGGACTGGATATCTCGGTCAATGGGTTGTGGAGTTTCTATGAGGGGTTGATAGATGGCCTGGTGGTGGATGTGGCCGATACCCCCCAAATCGTGGGGGAACACAAAACCATCCTGGTGACGTATACCTTGATGAAAACTGACGATGATAAGGTGCGTCTGGCGAAGGAAATACTCGATTGGATGGAGATATTGTAGATGAGCGTTTGGGCGATTGTCCCCGTCAAACCGTTGAAACAGGCCAAGAGTCGGCTGGCCGATCTTCTCTCGGCAGAGCAACGCGAGGCGTTGGCGACGGCGTTGCTGCTGCGCACTGTAGGTCTGTTGCTCCCGCTACCGCAGATTCAAGGGGTGCTGGTTATCAGCCGCGACAGTCAGGCACTGGCGATGGTGCGCGAGTTGGGGGCACAGACGGTGCAGGAAAGCGGCGCTCCGGAATTGAACAATGCTCTGCTGCGGGCGACACAGGCGCTCAGGCTGTGGGGAGCGGAAGCGGCGTTGATCGTACCGGCGGACATTCCCCTGCTGGCAGCGGAAGATGTGGCGCAGGTGGTAGAACTGGGACGCTTCTTCAACTCTGTGGTGCTGGTGCCCGATCATAACGAACAGGGCACGAATCTGTTGCTGGTGCGCCCGCCGGGCATCATCCCCTACGCCTTTGGTGAGAACAGCTTTCAGCGGCACCGGGGCTATGCACACGAGGCGGGTGCTACGGTGCTGATACACCGCTCTGAGCGGGCAGGGCTTGATCTGGATACGGCAGCAGACCTGCTACGCTATATGGAGTTGGCAAAGGTCTTGGGAGAGCCTATCATAGAGCCAGCGGCTCTGGCGGCTTTCCTGGCCGGGGAATCCAGGCTGAGTTGACACGGGAAAAAAATACCGAATAAAGATAGCGCTGACTGAGGAGATTTGCTGATGGCTGATCGAGTAGCTCTTTACCTGCAAGATGCTCACCCGCTGCAGGATGCGATTCGCTACGTGCAATATGCGGAAGAGCGCGGATTTGAAGCCGTCTGGCAGGCCGAAAGTCGCCTGGTGCGCGACGCCATCGTGCCCATGGCGGCATATGCGGCCACAACCACCCGTATCAAAGTGGGTTCGGGTGTGATCAATAACTGGACGCGCAATGCGGCGCTGACGGCGGCGACCTTCCTTACCCTCGACGATCTGGCTCCCAATCGGATTATTCTGGGAATCGGGGCCTGGTGGGATCCGCTGGCCAAGAATGTGGGCATCAATCGCACCAAGCCTCTGCTGGCCATGCGCGAACACGTGACTGTGGTGCGCGATCTGCTGGCCATGAAGAATGTGACTTTTCACGGCGAGTTTGTACACGTGACCGGTATCGAGCTAGACATCGTGCACGGTCGTCGCGAGCCGCGCAACGTACCCATCTACATTGGCGCGACCGGCCCCAAGATGATCACGCTGGCAGGAGAGATCGCCGATGGCGTGCTGCTCAATTATCTGGTTTCGCCCGCCTACAACGTGGCGGCCATGGATCACCTGGAGCAGGGGGCCAAGCTCTCCGGGCGCACGATCGAGCAGATCGACCGCCCGCAGCTGGTCGTGTGCTCGGTAGACTATGACCGCAAGAAGGCGCTCGATGGGGCGCGCAAGCTGGTGACGCAATATCTGGGGCAGCAGCCGCACATCATGAAGGCCAGCGGAGTCAGTTCGGAGTTGTTGGACGAGATCCATCAGGTGCTCACTTGGCCGGCGACCGAGGAACAGATTGAGCGGGCCATGGAACTGGTGCCCGACGACGTGGTGCAACTGATCACCGCCTCCGGCACGCCGGAAGAAGTACGGGCCAAGGTGCGCGAATATGTCGCTGCTGGTTGCACCTGCCCGGTGCTGTATCCGCTGGGCGAAGATGTGCGCCTGATGATTGATACCTTCGCGCAGGGGTATTCGCACTAGCCGGAACGATTCGTCATGTCACAGCCTGACAAGTCACCTGCGCGGGAGCGCTTCGACCAGCAGCCCAGCGCGCGTTGGTGTTTTGTGTGCGGTGTGGAGAACCCGTGCGGGCTGCACATCCGCTTTTTCAACGATGGATTCCAGCGCGTGCTGGCACGGGTGACGCTGGACGAGCGGTATCAGAGCTACCCCGGCATCGCGCATGGGGGCATTCTGGCGACCATCCTCGATGAGACGATGGGGCGCGCCTTGCTGGCAGAGGAAGGCTCCGACGACATTGGGCAGGCGCGCTTCATGTTCACTGCCCGGCTGGAGACGCGCTTCCGCAAGCCAGTACCGCTGGGTCAGGAATTCGTGGTACGTGGGCGTGTAGACCAGGATCGCGGGCGGACGGCGACCGTGAGCGGTGAGATCGTGCTGGCGGACGGTTCGGTGGCGGTGGAGGCGTCCGCTGTGCTGGTAGACATCCCGCAGGAGCAAATTGCGCAGATGCTCGCGGCGGACGTGGGCTGGCGGGTGTACCCGGCAGTGGACGGGGAAGAGACTTGAGGTCACAAGGAGCGGGCATGGCTGTGCGCAGCCATCCGAAGGCCCGGCAGAGATGGGCCAGTCACGAGAAACTGGTGGCGTGGCTGGCCCTTCTCTTCGTGACGGGGGCGGTCGTGGTGCTTTATGTGAGCGTGGGCCTGTCCGTCAGCCGCGATCCCCTGCTCATGCCCCTCGATGATACCTACATCCATTTTCAGTACGCGCGGCAATGGGCAGCGGGTGAGCCGCTACGCTATTTTCCGGGCGATCCGCCCAGTTCCGGGGGGACCAGCCTACTCTATCCGATCTTGTTGGCCGCAGGTTACCGGCTTGGCTTCACCGACTGGGCGCTATCCTATTGGGCGCTTGGTATCGGCACGCTGTCGTTCGTGGGAGCGGCCTGGCTGGTGTACCTGCTTGGTACCCAAAGTCCGCTGACGCGAGGCGATAGCGGACACGGATATGCGTTGACCCTGGCGCTCGCGTTTACCCTATCCGGCCCCTTCATCTGGGCGGCCCTGAGCGGCATGGAAACGATGCTTTTCGTCTTTGCCGTGTTGCTGACAGCCTATCTGGCGGTGCAAGGTCAATTGGCTGCGAGTGCGGCGGCGGGAACGCTGGCGGTGCTGGTGCGGCCAGAGGGGCTGGTGGTCGCGACGTTGGCCATGGCGATGCTGGCGACACAACACATGTGGCGGGATAACATGCGCGCCCGTCTGAAGCGCGCTGTGCTGCTGACCTTACCCTTCCTGACCGCGCTGATTCAGCCGCTGGTCAACTGGATAGCGACGGGGACGCCTGCCTCGTCGGGGATGCAGGCGAAATCTCATCTCGCCAATAGCACGATCCCATTGGCCGAGCGGCTGAGTATAGCGCTTTCGTTCTGGTGGCGCATGGTGCGGGAACTGTTCAGCGGATACAGTGCGGACTGGGGCGTTTTCACGTCGCCGCTGCTGGCTCCAGTGGCGCTGGCGGCCATGGCGGGCGGCACCTGGTTGGCCTGGCGGAAGCGGCGAGTCAACGGCGCGGCTCTGTTGCTGGCCTGTGCCCTGGTGCTCACCGCAGCAGTGGCGACGCTGGACACAGCCTTCTGGCAGTTCAAGCGTTATCAGCTTCCGGTCATGGCGCTGTTCTACCCGGCGGCGGCGTGGGCTGCGCGCGCCGTGGGCGAGGCGCTTGCCAAGCGCACTGACTGGCGACTCTGGCGCTGGGCGTTGCCCGCTCTGATCGTGCTGCCCGCCATCCTGACGACCTTCACCTTTGCCCGCTATTACGGCGAAAATGTGGCCGTGGTGCGCGATCAGCAGGTGCCGATGGCCCGCTGGGTGCGCGATCGGTTGCTGGTGGCGGCGGGCGAGCGCGTCGCCGTGCACGATGTGGGGCTGATGGGCTATTTCAGCCAGCGCCGGCTGTACGATGTGGTGGGCTTGACGCTGCCCGGCCCGGCTCCTGCGTGGCGGCAAGGCCCCGGCGCGATCTATGAGGCGATGGCGCATAGTCCGTATCGGCCCGCGGCCTTCGCCATCTATCCGGACGTGCAGGGACTGCGCTATTTGCTGGACGCAGGTGTGTTCGGGACTTTGCTGGCTGAATTTCCGGTCAGGTTGCCAGAGCATAACGTCGCGGCGGCGGCGGACTATCAGGGCGTCTATCTGGCCGACTGGTCAACTACGCGCGCCGAAGAGCAGGTGGCGCAGCCCTCAACGCTGGCGGCGCTGGAAAGCTTCGAGCTGGTGGATGCGGTGGACGTGGCTGACCTGGAGAGCGAGGAGGCACACGACTATCGCTGGTGGCAGGCAGAGCAGCCCGCCGGTTTCGTGACCGAGGTCTACACGCATTACTATCACGCTTGCGGTCTGGCTGATTCGTCCCTGTGCCGGGCGACGGATGGGGGGCGCGTATTGACCGGCGGCGAGGAGTTCACGCTGCGGACGCATCCCGGCGAGGACATGCTGCTGGTGACGCGCGTGCATGGGCGAACCAGTGTGCCACTGAGCGTCTATGTCAATGGGGGACTGGTGGCCCGGCGCGTGCAGCCCGCTGTGCCGGGGCGCTGGCTGGAGATCGTGACCCTGGTGCCGGGGGAGAAAATCACCGGGGCGCAGTCGCACGTGCGTATCGTAGCCGACGCGGACGAAACAGATGCCGCCTATCTGCCGTATTATCATTGGTCTTTTCAGGGGGACTTCGTGATGCCTGCCCTACCCGTCACGTCTCCCGCCGCTTTTTTTGGCGAGGGGGGGGCGGTCCGTCTGCTTGAAACTGCACTGCAGTATGAGTCACCGCGTCGAGGGGTAGCAGGCCAGGTGACTGTGCAGGCGACCTGGGAAGGGCCTGCCGCAGACATGGGAGACGGCGTGGTGTTCGTGCACCTGTATAATATAGATAATCTGGATACCGCACCTGTGGCCCAGGTGGTGACTCGTCCGGGCGGCGGCGTGTTGCCACCGGCTAACTGGTTGCCTGGTCTGCTGGTAGATCGCTATACTGTCCCGTTACCAGAGGGTTTGGAGCCAGGTATCTATACGGTAGCGCTTGGCCTGTTCGACGCGAGGACTGGTGAACGTTATCCTGTTGAAGGGCAGGGGGCGGGGACAGACCGCCGCCTGTTCATTGGCACAATAACCGTTGAGGAGACAGGGGAGTGAAAATTGAGTTTGTGCTGAACGGGCAGCCGGTGACAATGGAGGCTGTGCCCAACGAAAGTCTGCTGCGCCTGTTGCGGCGACATGGGATTTTCGGTGTCAAATACGCAGACGATCATGGCTTGAGCGGAGCGGACGTAGTGTTGCTTGACGGCGCACCGGTAGTTTCCTCGCTGCTACTGGCGGCGCAGGTGGCTGGCCGCTCCGTAACGACAATCGAGGGTATCGGTGGCGCGCAGCAGCGCGGCTGGCGCGGATCGGAACCGTTGCATCCCTTACAACAGGCGTTCATCGAGACGGGCGCGATTCAGTGTGGCTACTGCACTCCCGCGATGATCCTGGCCGCAAAGGCGTTGCTGGATCGCAACCCTTCGCCCAGCGAGCGCGAGGTGCGCGAAGCGCTGGCGGGCGTGCTGTGCCGCTGTACGGGGTATGTCAAACCGGTGGAAGCAGTATTGCGGGCGGCGGCCATGCTGCGCGGCGAAGAAGTGCCGCCGATTGGGCCGGAGCGAGCCATACCTGTGCCCGCGGAGTTGTTCACTCGCCCTGACGATCCGCCTGTGGGAGATACACTGTCGCCGGAGCCTGTGAATGGACAACTGGGGACTCCGCAGGTGACGACGCGGACGTTGCCGGTCATGCTGGTTGCGCCCGAAGTAGATACGCTGCAACAGGTGGGCAAGCCCGCGCAGAAGGTGGACGCCCGCAAACTGGCACAGGGCAAGCCCGCTTTCACCGACGATATCGAGTTTCGCGGGATGCTGGTGGGCAAGCTGTTGCTCAGTCCGCACGCGCACGCGATCATCAAGCGCATTGATGTCAGCAAAGCACGCGCCCTGCCGGGAGTACGCGCTGTGCTCACCTACCAGGACTTGCCGCGCGTGCCGTACACGACTGCCGGACAGAGCGACCCGGAACCCGGCCCGCACGATAACTACAGCCTGGATTACAAGGTGCGCTTTGTCGGTGACCGGGTAGCGGCAGTGGCCGCGGAGACAGAAGAAATCGCGCTCAAGGCCCTATCGCTCATCGAGGTGGAGTATGAGGTGCTGCCCGCCGTGTTCGATCCGCGCGACAGCATGAAAGCGGGCGCGCCGCTTTTACACGACGAGCCGGAGAGCTGGCACATCGAGGACAAGGGGCGTAACCTGGCCGCCGTCATAGACTGGGAACTGGGCGACGTGGAGGCGGGCTTCGGACAGGCGGATCGCATCTTTGAGGCGACGTATTACAGCCCCAAGGTGCAGCAGACGCCGCTCGAACCGCATGTGGTGGTCACCTGGTGGGATGAGGATGACCGGCTGGTCATTCGCACCAGCACGCAGGTGCCCTTCCATGTACGCCGTATCCTCGCGCCGGTACTGGGGTTGCCGGAGAAGCGTATTCGCGTGATCAAGCCGCGTATCGGGGGTGGGTTTGGCGTCAAGCAGGAAGTGTTGATCGAAGATATTTGCGCGCATCTGACCATCGTAACCGGTCAGCCGGTGCGGCTGGAATACACGCGCGAGGAAGAGTTCTACGCCAGCCGTTCGCGCCATCCCATGTACATCACTGTGAAGACGGGCGTGACGCGCGACGGGCGCATTGTCGCCAATCAGATGTATGTGCTCAGCGATACGGGCGCATACGGCTCGCATGCGCTGACAGTGGCAGGTAACACCGGTCACAAGGCCATGTCGCTCTACAACGCGCCGAACATCAAGTTCACGGCGGACGTAGTCTACACCAACACCCCGCCCAGCGGCGCGTACCGCGGCTATGGCGTGCCGCAGGGATTCTGGGCGGTTGAGCAGCATATGGAATGGATCGCCCGCGAGATGGGCTGGGATCCGCTGGAATTCCGCCTGAAGAACGCGGTCAAGGCTGGCGACGAATACCCTGCCAGCAAAGCCTGGAGCGAAGGCCGCGAGGCCGTGCCGGAGATCATTCAGTCCTGCGGATTGCCAGAGTGTGTGGAGCAGGGCGCGCGGGCCATTCGCTGGCACGAGCGCTTCAACAATCCAGATTGGCATAGGGTGCCGGGCAAGCCGCATTTGCGGCGGGGGATCGGCGTGGCGCTGGTCATGCAAGGCACGGCGATCCCCAGGCTGGACATGGGCGCGGCCAGCATCAAGATCAACGATGATGGCTCGTTCAACCTGCTGGTCGGTGCGACCGATCTGGGCACTGGCTCGGATACCGTGCTGACGCAGATGGCGGCGGAGGTGCTCGGCTGCGCGCCGGAGGATTTTATCACTTACTCGTCGGACACCGACTTCACGCCGTTCGACAAGGGCGCTTATGCGTCGAGCACGACTTATGTCTCCGGGCGGGCGGTGGTGCTGGCTGCCGAGAAGGTGGCGGCACAGATGCGCGAGGTAGCCGCCCGAATGTTGAACAATCAGGCGGGTGACTTCCCGCCGGTGACACCCGACGATCTCGTACTGCGCGACAGGGCGGTACATGCGCCGGACGGTCGCAGCGTGAGCCATCGCGACATTGCGCTCAACAGTCTGCATCACGAGAAGCAACATCAGATCATGGCGACGGCCAGCTATGTCAGCCCGGAGTCGCCGCCTCCTTTTGCGGCGCAGTTCGTGACGGTGACGCTGGACACTGAAACCGGACAGTTCACTGTAGACGAGATGGTGATGGCGGTGGACGGTGGGGTCATCGTCAATCCGCTGACGGCCAGCGGACAGATCGAAGGCGGCATGACGCAAGCGCTCGGCTACGGACATTGCGAAGAAATGGCCTTCGATGCAGACGGGCGCATGATTAACCCACGCTTCGGGCCGTACAAGATATATCGCGCGGACGAAATGCCGCAGATGGGCGTCATCTTCATCGAAACCTATGAGCCGAGCGGGCCATTTGGGGCCAAGGCAGTGGCGGAAATTCCGATGGACGGTGTCGGGCCAGCGCTGGCCAACGCACTGTACGATGCAGCGGGCATTCGCCTGACGCACGGCCCGCTGTTGCCGGAGAAGGTGTGGCGGGCCTTGCGGGAAAGCGCCTGAGGGTCTGGGGAAGCCAACGATGGGTGAGGATCAGGCCGTTCTGGAAGCAGCGTTGGCCGCACAACGCGAAGGTCGCCCTGCGGCACTGGCTATTGTGGTAGAAACGCAGGGCTCGGTGCCGCGAGAGGCTGGCAGCAAGATGCTGGTCTGGCCCGACGGGCAGATCGTGGGCACGGTCGGCGGAGGGCAGATGGAAGCACTGGTCATTGCCGAGGCGCAAGCGGCCATGTGCGATGGCCAATGCCGGATGTTCACGTACAACCTGGCCGATCTGGAGGCAGGCGATCCAGGCGTGTGCGGCGGGACGGTGAAAGTATATGTGGAGCCGTTGATGCCCCCGCCAACAGTGCTGGTGATCGGCTGCGGACATGTGGGCAAAGCGGTGGCGGAACTGGCCAAGTGGCTCGACTATCGCGTGATCGTGGCTGATGATCGCCCTGGCTATGCCACGCCGGAACACATTCCCGGCATGGATGGTTATGTCGAAGCGACCCCTGAGGAACTGGTGACCAGAGTCACGATCACATCTTTCACGTATGTGGTGGCGGTAACGCGCGGGCTGAGCGTGGACGAGACGTTACTCCCGGCGCTGCTGAAGACGCCAGCGCCCTACATCGGGCTGATCGGCAGTCGGCGGCGCTGGGCGCTGACGGTGGAGACGTTGCAGGCGCAGGGCGTGTCGCAGACCGAACTGGAGCGCGTCCATGCGCCGATCGGGTTGTCCATTGGGGCGGAGACGCCCAAGGAGATCGCGGTGAGCATTCTGGCGGAGATTATCCAGGTGCAACGCGGTGCCAGTGGTGAGCCGTTGCGCTGGTCTCCGCCCCCGAAACAGGTCGTGCAGAGTGGCCAGTGAACAGGAAGCCGTGAAGATTCTGGCTGTCAGCGACGTTGTGCAACCGCAACTGCACAATGTGGATTTCCTCCGGCAGACCTACGGTGGGGTTGATGTCCTGGTCAGTTGCGGCGATCTGCCCATTCATTACCTGGACTTCTTGGGAACGACGCTCAGCGTGCCTTTGTTGTTCGTGCGCGGCAATCACGATACCAGCTATGCCGTTTCTCCGCCGGGTGGGGACAACCTGCATCTGCGCTTCGTGCGCTATCACGGTTATCTGTTCGCCGGGCTAGAAGGCTCGATTTCCTATAACAAGGGGCCAGCGCAGTATACCGATCAGGAAATGATGGTCAGGGTGTTGCGCCTGTTGCCGCGGATGATGATACGCCGCCTGTGGGCTGGCTACGGGGTGCACGTGTTGGTGGCGCACTCTCCGCCGCGCGGCATTCACGATTTGCCCGACGACCGGGCGCACCATGGTTTTGTGGCCTTTCGCACCCTGATCCGTCTGGGGCGGCCCATGTACTTGCTGCACGGGCATGTAGATACGTGGGATAGACGCCGCACACGGCAAACAGTATACCTGGGCACTACGGTGCTCAACGTCAATCCCTACATGCTCATTGACATTGGCTGAACGGGATGTATGGCCTTAGGCAATTGCCGGTGAGTGTGCTACTATAACTTTCGACAAGGCAGACGAGCAAAAGGATCGGTACATGTGGCAAAACTATTACAGCGTCACGTCTGTGGACGAAGCGCTTGAATTGCTGGCACAGCATGGTGAAAGGGCGCGCATCGTAGCGGGCGCAACCGACTTGTTATTGGAACTGGAACGCGGTCAGCGTCCCGGCGTGGACACATTGATTGACATCAGCCGTGTGCCGGGCCTGGATCACATCACGGTGCATGGCGACACGATTCAGCTTGGCCCGCTGGTCACCCATAACCAAGTGGTCGGGAATCCGGTGATCGTGGAGCGTGCTTTGCCTCTGGCACAGGCAGCGTGGAGCGTAGGCGCGCCGCAGATTCGCAATCGGGGCACAGTGGCGGGCAACGTGATCACGGCCAGTCCGGCTAACGACACCATCACCCCGCTATGGGCGTTGGGGGCGACGGTGACGCTGGCCTCTACGCGCGGCGAGCGTACGCTCGATTTTCCCTCTTTCTACCAGGGGGTGCGGCGAACGGCGATGGCTCCCGACGAGATGTTGACGGCCATCACGTTCCCGGCGCTGGCCAGCAACGAGCGCGGTATTTTCCTCAAACTGGGGCTGCGCAAGGCGCAGGCGATTTCGGTGGTCAATGCGGCGGTCGTGCTGCGTCTCGATGGTGAGGTGATTGTCAACGCGGCGATCAC
>DAOTZZ010000234.1:0-2382 GCA_034433965.1 Anaerolineae bacterium | reverse complement strand
CTGCCCTGCTGGTGCTGGCGGCTGTACTGCGCTTGTGGGACCTGGTCGGTCTGCCGCCGGGCTTCAGCGCTGACGAACTGGCGCATATCCGCATCGCTGAGGCGATCAAGAGCGGGGAAGTGTCTGTCTATTATCAGGTAGGCGATGGGCAGACGCGGGCGGTATTGTTCGGCGTGCTCAACGCCTTTGTCACCAATCTGGTCGGCGACGGCTTGCTCGGCTATCGCCTGCTGCCGGTGTGGAGTGGGTTACTATGGCTGGCGCTGACCTATGCGCTGGGGCGGCGGCTCTTCGGAGCACCGTTGGCTCTGGCAACGCTGGCGATCTTGGCTGTGACGCTGCGCCCTGTGCTGTTGGCCCGCACGGTGACCGCTGAAACGCTCGTCCCGCTCTATACCACGCTGACGCTATGGTGGCTGACCCGCGCCTTCAACCTGCGCCGCGAAGTGACTTTCCGCGTCCCTCACACGTTGCCCTTTGCGCTGCTGGCGGCGCTCTTCGGCGTGTCGGGCTATCTGCATTATTCGGCGTTGCTGCTCGGCCCGCTGGGATTCGCCTTCTTTCTGCATTTGTGGCTGACCGGGCAGCCGCTCTCGCGGCGCGTGTGGAGCATGTGGGTCTTTGTCGTCGTCCTGGCGACTATCGTGGCCCTGCCCTATCTCATCTCGACCCTGCGCGACCCACAGATGAGCGAAGCGTATACATGGTGGCGCGAGCGCCCGTCCGGCGTGACGGGAGGGATCGACGGCCTGCTGCGGGCAATTGGCGCGATCGTCTGGCAGGGGGATGCCCGCGTCACGGCCAACGTGCCGGAGCGCGCCTTGCTCGGCCCTGTCCTGGCGCTGTTGCTGATCCTGGGCGTAGTGGCAGCCAGCCGGCGCTGGCGCGATCCGCGCTATGCTTTGTTGTTGCTGACGCTGGCCTGCGGTGTGCTCGCCGACGCCTGGGTCGGGCGCGAGGTCAACTTCTCTGCGCACCTGCTGGCGTTGCCCGCCGTCTATTTGCTGGTAGGGGTGGGGTTGCGGAGCCTGTGGCAATGGCTGCGCGCGCGCGAGGTAGCACAGGCCTGGCAGCCGGTCACCGCCCTGGTCGTGGTGATCGTACTCGCCAACGTGTGGACCGTGCGCGCGCGCCTGTTCGACGACTGGCGGAACGACGCCGCAGTACAGGCGGCTTACCATAGCGATCTGGCGACGCTGGCCGCCTACCTCGACCGCACGCCCGACGGTCTGCCCGTCTCGCTGTGCGTCACCGGCCTGAATGTGCCAGGCGATGCGGACCTGTCGCCGCGCCAGATTCTGGGGCTGATGCGCCACCGCGAAAAGCAGGAAGTGCGCCATGCCGATTGTCGCGGCGGCATGGTGTTGATTGACGCGGGCGAGCCCATGCGTTTTGTGTTCGCCGATCCCCAAGATCGGCAGACCATGCCCCCCGAACTGGCGGACTGGTTATCCGAGGCGACGCCGCTCGATGCGCCGGGCATGCCGCCGGGATCGGTATGGCGGCTGGACGTGGCGCAGCGGCTGCGCGACGCAGGCGGGCGCTGGGATTTTCTCGCCCCCGCCTACTTCATGCCAGAGGGCGATAAACCGCTGGTGCAGGTCGAGCTACCCGCGCCTTTCGAACACGGCCTGACCTTTGCCGGCTACGATCCTGGCGTCTTCAACGGCGTGCGTATCCCCGGCGCTGACCCCATCGTGCTGGTGACCTACTGGCGGGTTGATGGCCCGCTGCCGGACGATCTGGGCATTTTTGCCCATCTGCTCGGCTACACGCAGACCGAGCCGCGCGTCCTGGAGCTTGAGCCGTGGGCCGAGGCCAACGCGATTGATGTCGTGCCCGACGAACTGGAGCCGCGCGACTTCTTCATCCAGGTTTCGTATATCTGGCTGCGCGAGAACCTGCGTCCGGATACCTACGCGCTCACCGTAGGCGCCTACCGCGAGTACGTGGCTGTGCTGGAAAATCACCTGCCGGTGCTCGACGCCACGCAGAACTACGCTCCGCGTGGCGATCGCCTGTTGTTGGGGCAGATCACGGTCGTGCCCCGCCCAGAAGGGGACGGCGGGTAGGGGTAGCGTCGGCCAGATCGCCCAACGTGGCGTGCGGGTGGGGCAGCCCGGTTTGTGCTGCCTATCGCTGGTAAGGACATAAAGGCAGGGAGCATCCGTGCTTTACCTCGATGGAAGTCAGGGCGAGGGCGGCGGGCAGATCGTGCGCACCGCCCTCACTTTGAGCGCGATCACCGGCGTACCTGTGCGCATCGAGCGCATTCGCGCCGGTCGCCAGACGCCGGGGTTGCGTGCGCAGCATGTGACCGCTATCGAGGCTGCAGCAGCCATCTGCGCGGCGCACACCGAAGGCGTAGAAGTGGGCGCAGAG
>DAOTZZ010000233.1:0-12475 GCA_034433965.1 Anaerolineae bacterium | reverse complement strand
CGCTGCCCGATCTGTCCCAGGGCGCTGGCCACTCGCGCGCGCAGATCGGCATCGTCGCTCTCCAGGACGCGCAGCAGCGCCGGCACGGCCACCGGGTCGCCCAACTGCCCCAGCGCGTCTACGGCCAGGGCGCGCACGTCCCAGCTTTTGTCGTCGAGGGCATGTAGCAAAGCCGGTACCGCCGCCTTCCCGATGCGTCCCAGCGCCGCGACCGCCACTTCGCGCAGTGGGCCAACGTCGCGGCGCAGGGCGCTCACCAGCGCCGGGATGGCCGCTTCTCCCGCGACGGAGAGTGCTTCGGGAGCCAGGCGGGCCAGCGCCAGCGCCGCCCCCTCGCGCAGCAGCGGATCGGCGTCGGTCAGCGTGGCCTGCAGATCGGGCAGCGCCGCACGACCGAGCACCAACAGCGCATCGCCCGCGGCATAGCGCACGTCGGGGCGTGCATCGGGCATGGCCCGCGCCAGGGTACGCACCGCCGGACTCCCGCCCAGGCGACCCAGTACCGCCAGCAATCGGGCCAGCAACCCGGCCTCGGCCCGCTGATCGCCGAGCAGCGTATCCGTCAGGGCGGCCAGTTCGTCGGCCAGCAACGCCCGCTCGCGACCGGTCAGGCTGCCCAGCTCTCCGGTTTTGGTCAGAGAGGCGCGCGTCGCCTCACCGATGCGCAACCGCCCGATCAGCTCTTCCCAGGGCGAGCGGCGGGCATCGCTGAAGTCGAGCGGGTTCAGCGCGCGCAGACGCGGGTGCATGCGGGTCGGCTCCAGCTGGACGGGGATCACGTCCGCGCCCATCCCCAGGCCGCAGGCCCATTCGTAAGCAACGAAGGGAGACGAACTGGCCGTGCGCGATAGCACGACCAGCACGGCGAATGCCTGGCGTAGCGCCGCATCAATCTCCTCGTGCCAGTCAGCTCCGGCGCGCGCTGACTCAGCAGCCCACACCGCGAAACCAGCCTCGGACAGGCGAGCGCGTAGTCGGTCTACGAACAGACTGTCGGCGGACACGTAGGAGACGAAGACATGCGTCAAGGCTCTGCATCCTCATCAAGATTGCGGAGTGCGAATTCGAAAGACTGGTCGGCAACTCCCTTTCCACAAACCACATTCCGAAATCCGCCATCCGAAATCCGAAATCTCTTGGCTCCCAAATCATAGCCCAGAAGTGCGCCAGCGGGCCAGTGCCGCCTGCGCGCTGGAGATGCCCAGGCGTTGCAGAGCGCGCTCTGCCGCCGCCCGCACCACTGGATCGGGATCGTACAGGCCGCGTTCCAGTCCCGGCACCACCTGGGCCGCGGCGCGCGCTTTTGGCTCGGTGCCGATGCGCTCCAGCGCACCGATGACGCGGCGGCGCACAGGGGGCCGCCTGTCGTCCAGAATCTCTAGCAGGCGAGCGATGGCCACCGGGTTGCCGATCTTGCCCAGCGCCTCGGCGGCGGTGATGCGCACGTAGACATCGGGGCTATCGAGTGCCCGCAGCAGGCCGGGCACGGCGTTCGGGTCGAGGGGCATGGTTACAACTCCGGATTGAGCACAAAGTAGACGGTGAACAGCACGATTGACGCCACCGTGTAAAGCGTCAGGGCGTTGTTGACGTAGCGCCGTTCGTCGGGCAAGCCGGCTTTCATATAGAGCGGGATGATGAAGGGCGGCGGCAACACCAGCAACGTGAACAACCCCGCCTCGAAAGGCGCTTCCAGGTCGAGCAGGCCGCGCAGCACCAACCGGTTGAGCAGCAGCGCCAGCGGTACCAGAATCGCCAGGCGGATGCCGATCACCGGCGCGGCTTCGCGGATGCCCGTCCGGTCAAGCCGGATGCCATAGCCGACGATGATCAGGATCAGCGGGATGGTGAGGTTGCCCAGGAAGCGCAGTGTCGCCATCACACCACCAACAACGGGCCGCTCGTTGACGAACTCTCGCGCCCCGATCACGTTCAGCGCGATGCCCGCCAGAATGCCGATGATCACCGGCGAGGTGAGGAACGCCCGCAGCAATTGGCGCGGGTCCTGGTGTCCGTCACGCAACATCAGCAGAAACGCCAGGAAGACAAACCAGATGAACAGTTCGTGCCCCAGGTCAATGACGGCGATGTAGCCGATCTTGTCCAGGCCGTAGGCGCTGCCGAACAGGCTGACGCCAAGCATTCCGTATTCGAAGCCGGTCATCAGAAAGGGGAAGTACAGGTATTCGACACGCAGCCGCGTTTTGAGCGCCCGTCCCAGGGCGAACAGCGCCACATTGAGGGCGAAGATGAGCGCGAAGACGAGCAGATATTTCGTCTGCAACTTCATCTCCAGGAAGGAGATGAACAGCACCGAGGGCAGCGCCAGGGTGACGACCAGTTTGCGCAGGTTCTCGACGGCGCTTTCGGTCAGGAAGCCGCTGCGGCGCGTCCAGTGACCCAGCGCGATCAGCAGGAGGATGGGCAACACGCGGTTGAGGATGAGCGTGGTGTCGTCCATGCCAGGGAATCCCCCTTCGAGCGAACAGCAGGCGCACGGCGCTTATTGTACCCGAAGTCGCGCAGAGAGGCGGGGACGATGGTCTTGTCGAGGGATACACGGGGGGAAAGACTTCCGAAGTCTGGGGAGGCTTCGGAAGTCTGGCCAGACGCGGCAAATTATCTCGCCGGCTCCGGCGCTGGCGTCTCCTCACTCCCCTCAGCCCTTACCTCGGCGGGCGCAGGCAGTGGCCCCAGGCCGAAGTACCGCGCGCGCAGTTCGTCTACGGTCAGCACGCCGCGCGCCAGGCGCAACTCGGCGAGCTGCTGGGCGCGGTCCTGCGGGCGGATGTCGTCGAAGCGCCCCACCAGGCCCGTCCCATAGAACGGCAGCAGGTCAGTGGTGATCTTCTCGGCGATGCGCACCAGTTTCGGCCATAGCGTGCGCTCGACAAAGACGCGCTCGCCGACCAGGGCGTTGGCTTCGGTGGCGTTCTCGCTGAACAGTCCCACGGGGACGCCGAAGATCTGGAAGATCTCCTCGCGGTTGAAGCGGCGGGCGTTGAGAAAGTCCATGTCGTGCTGACTGAGACCGACGTTGTGCCACTCCACCGACGCCCCGCGCACGAAGGCCGTTTTGCGCTCGCCGCCGCCGTAGGCTATGCGCCACTCGCGCTTGATGCGCTCGAAGTCGGCATCGCTGACGCGCTCGCGGATGGCGACGATGCCCGCGGGCACCGCCATGCCCTCGCCGAAGTAGCGGCGATTCCAGTCGGCCATGGCACGATCGGTCTCCACGGCCAGCCGCGCCGCTTCGAGCGCGCTCAGTCCGTAGTAGTCGTTGGCCGGATGCCAGCGCCGGAAGTGCACCACCTCCGCCGCGTCGAGGGGAATGCGCCGTCCATCCACTTCGTAGATGTAGCCGCGCACGCCGCGGACAGCGTCCGGCACGATCTGCATGCGGTCGGGGCGCAGCGGCCAGATTTCCTGGGGCGCGCCGCCCGGCTGACCCGCCAGGAACCAGTAGGCGTTGCCGTGCAGCTCCAGACTGCCGACGGTGTGCTCGATCAGCTCGAAGCGGCTGAGCAGGGGATTGGGGCGCTGCAGCAGGCGTGTGAAAGGGTGTTCCGGCAGCGCGACCTCGCCCGCCCCTGCCGGGGCGACCTCGCCCGCGCTGCCTCCTGCCGCCGCCACCCGGTAAACGCGGAAGGGCACCAGCGCCGCCGCCTCGGCAATGCGGTTCACCGCCACGTAGACCCACGGACTGCCCATATACACGCCCGCGTACTGCCCCGCCCGACCCGCTTCCGGCGCGAGGGCGGGCAGCGGCTCGCCCGCCGGAAACGTCTCGACGCGGTGAATGACACTCGCCGGACGCCAGCGCACATAGCCCAGGCGACGCAACGCCCGCTCGACGAGGGAAGTTTGCTTCGGTTGGGAGGCCATCTCTCACTCCTTGGTGCTCTCAGCAATTGCCCCTCAGCTACCAGAAGCGCCAGCCAGGGCCCCCTGATAGCTGACCGTTGACAGTTGACAGCTACACAAAACTGACGTCCGCGCTGCTGTGCAACGCGCCGTGCCAGGCCAGCGCCAGCGCGATCACCGTGTCGTCGTGCAGACCCGGCGGCGCGCTGTAGCGATAGCGCCCGCCCGGCAATCGCTCCAGCGAGAAGGCGCTCAGTTCGGCCAGCAGCGCAGGGTCGCGCAGCAGGGCGAGTTCGCCGCGCTCCAGAGCCAGCGCCAACGCTTCGATCAGGGGGCCTTTGCTGACAGCCGACGTCACAAAGGGTATCACCGGCAATCCCTCCGCCTGCAACGCCTCGATGTTCGGCCCGCCCATGCTGTTGGCCTCCGCCCAGATCGCGGCAGGTTGCCAGAGCGCAGCCAGGGCCGCCAGCCGTCCGCGCTGCACTGCCCAGCCGACGGCATTGAAGCGCTCCAGTGCCACCAGTTGCCGCGACCCCGCCGCCAGCACGGCAATACAGGTGAAATCGGCGTCGCGGCCCCAGTCCACGCCGAAGATGTAGCGCTCGTCGGGCTGCGGCGATCCGCCCGGCTCGACCGTCGCCGCTTCCTCCACGCGCCGGAAGACACGCCCGCCGTCTTCCAGAAACTCGGCCAGGTACTCCTCGCGGAAGACCCGTTCCGGCAGCAGCGCCCGCGCATCTTCGATCTCCGCCGGATCGATCAGCGGATTAGCCGCCGTGGGGAAGCGCCAGCTCTTCCAGTGCGGATGATCGGCCTGCTGCCCGGCCATCCACAGTCCCCAGAACCAGTTGCGCCCGCGCGGCGTGCTGAGGAAGAGCGCTTCGCCGCGCCGGTCGGCCAGGGCGGGACGGATCGCCGCCGACCACACCGCCGGAGCCAGGTAAGCCGCCTCGTCGAGCACGGCCAGGTCGAGGCCCGCGCCGCGCAGCGCGTCGGGGTTGTGCCCGCTGCGCACGGCGATCACCCCGCCGCCGGGCAGGTCAATGCGGCGCATGTCCTCGTCCTTGGCCCACCAGATGCCCGCCAGCGTCGCCTTGAAGCTCCGCCACACGTCGTCGGCCATGCGGTAGGTCGGCGCGATCCACCAGCAGACGCGCCCGGCCAGGGCACGCTCAACCATCAGTATCCGCCCCGTCTCCGTCTTGCCGAAGCGCCTCCCGCAGGCCACCACTTTGAAGCGGGCCGGATGGCGCAGGATTTCGATCTGCCCAGGGTGCGGCTGACACAGGCTGACCGTCATGGCTGCCATACTCCACACGAATCGTCTGCACGGCGGAACGTTCGGCCAGCGGCCCGACGCGCTCCAACACTTCGCGGGCGGCGCGCAGGGCCAGGGCGTCGTCGTCACCGTCGAGGGCGCGGCGCAGCGCGGCAATCGCCCCCGGCGTCAGCTCGGCCAGCGCAGCGAGCGCGTCGCGGGCGCGCCGGTTCTCCCGCAGACAGGCCAGCAGCGCCTGGAAATCCTCGTCGCGCTCCCAGGCAGCGAGCGTGCGCGGCAGCGCCCCTACCGTCCGCGCGACATCCTCTCGATCGCGCCCTTCGGCCAGCAGCCGGATCGCCCGGCAGATGCGCAGTTCCTGGCCGCTCATACCTGCCTCCTCCCGGCAACGTCTTCCCCTGACGGCGCGGTGCGCAGGACTCGCCCTCGCGGCTGCTGATCACGGCACCCCGCCCGCAATTTCTCCCGTATGGTTTGCAGGGCCGCGCCTGTCGCACCGCGCCGCAGGTTATCTCCAGGATAGCACATATGTTCTTCATCTGTCTTCGTCCCTAATGGCTGAACTTTAGCGACGAGGGAGTGGGGAGCCGGGAGTCTTTTACCCCCAATCCGAATTTCGCCATCTGCAATCCGCCGATCTGCGATCCCCTCTCGCCCACCTGCCCCGCTGGCGCTATCATGGAGCGCGTGCGGAGACGTTCAGGGAGCGCCCTATGCCTCGTCTGGTGTTGTTGCGACACGGCGAAAGTCAGTGGAATGCCAGCAACCGCTTCACCGGCTGGACGGACGTTGACTTGACAGCGCGCGGCATCGAAGAAGCGCACCGCGCCGGTCAACGCCTGCGGCAGGCGGGGTTTGAGTTCGACGTAGCCTTCACGTCGGTGCTCAAACGCGCCATCCGTACCCTGTGGATCGTGCTGGACGAACTGGATCAGCACTGGGTGCCGGTGATCAACACCTGGCGACTCAACGAGCGGCACTACGGCGCGTTGCAGGGCCTGAACAAGGCGGAGACCGCCGAGCGCCTGGGCCGCGAGCAGGTACACCTGTGGCGGCGTAGCTTCGACGTGCCCCCACCTCCGCTCGACTTCGACGATCCGCGCCATCCGCGCTTCGACCGGCGCTACGCTGCCGTGCCCGTGCACGAGTTGCCGCGCGGCGAATCGCTACGCGACACGCTCGACCGCCTGCTCCCCGCCTGGCACGAGCAGATCGCGCCCCGTCTGCGCGGGGGAGCGTGTACGCTGGTGGTGGCGCACGGCAACAGTCTGCGCGCGCTGGTCGCCTACCTGGACGGCATCTCGCCGGAAGTCATCCCCGATCTGCACATTCCCAACGGCATCCCGCGCGTCTATCATCTGGCCGACGACCTGTCGGTGCGCGACACGTACTACCTGTTAGAGTGAAAGGGAAGAGAACCGGTAACGTCCTCCTTCAGCCTGGCAGCGTCCGACTCAGTGCGAGAGAAGGGGCAGCGTCGGGCGGGGGTGCGATCAACTCGCAATTCGCAATCCACGATGGCTCTCTCTGGGGTACAATGGGCAGCGCCTGAGCGTGTAGCGCAACACACAGACGGAGAAGAACGGTATGCACATCCTGGTCACGGGGGGAGCGGGCTACGTCGGATCGGCGACGGCGGCATATTTCCTGGCGGCGGGGCATCGCGTCACCGTCTATGACAGTCTGGTGAAGGGGCATCGCGCGGCAGTGCCGGAAGGCGCGGACTTCGTACAGGGCGACGTGGGCGACGCCACCGCGCTGGACGTGCTCTTTCAGATGGGTCAGTTCGACGCGGTAGCTCACTTCGCCGCCTTCATCGAAGCTGGCGAGTCCATGCAGAACCCCGGCAAGTATTTCCGCAACAATGTCAGCAACACGCAGACGCTGCTCGACGCCATGCTGCGGCACGGCGTGCGCAAGCTCATCTTCTCGTCCACGGCGGGCGTCTACGCCAGCAAAGACGCCCCCCTGGTAGAAGACGATCCGCTCGGCCCGGCCAGCGTCTACGGCGAGAGCAAGCTGATGATCGAGCGCATGTTACAGTGGTATCACCGGCAGATGGGCCTGCAATACGCCGCCCTGCGCTACTTCAATGCTTGCGGGGCCATGCTCGATGCAGAAGGCAACCCCATCCGTGGTGAGGATCACCATCCGGAGACGCACGTCATCCCTCTGGCCCTGCAGGTGCCGCTGGGCAAGCGCGACGCCTTCTACATCTACGGCACGGACTACCGCACGCCGGACGGCACGTGCATCCGCGACTACGTGCACGTCGAAGACCTGGCCTCGGCGCATGTGCTGGCCCTGGAAGCGCTGGGGAACGGGCGCGACTGTATGATCTACAACCTGGGCAACGGGCGCGGCTACAGTGTACGGCAGGTAGCCGACATCGCCCGCGAGGTGACCGGCGTGGACTTCCCCGTCGTGGAGACCGATCGCCGCCCCGGTGACGCCGATATGCTGGTCGCCTCCTCGGAGCGCATCAGCCGCGAGCTGGGTTGGGAGCCGCGCTACCCCGACCTGCGCACGATCATCGCCTCGGCCTGGGCCTGGCACTCGACTCACCCGGACGGCTACGGCGATCAGCCCTGATTTTGTTGCGGCTGCCCTTCCGGAAAGCGCACGAAGACCAGCACTTTGCGCAGCGTGCCATCCGTTCCGCGCACATAGTTGTGGCGGAGCGCCTCCAGCGCGTATCCGGCGCGCCGGGCGACCGCCGCACTGCGCGTGTTGTTCTCGTCACAGTGAATTTCCAGGCGTTGGGCGCGCAGATGCTCGAAAGCGAAGTGCGTGATCCCGTGCACCGCCTCGGTGATATAGCCCTGGCCGCTCAGGCTGGTACGACACCAGTAGCCGATCTCCATGCGCGGCACCGACCAGTCAATGCGATGCAGCCCGCTGGCTCCCACGAACATCCCGTCCGTCCTGCGCCACAGCGTCAGCATCAGGTCTTCGCGCAGCAGCCATTCAGCGTATTTGCGGCGGCAGAGCGCTTCGTATTCCTCGGCGTCGGCGGGGTTCACCGCCCAGGGCAGCCAGAGCCGCAACTCGGCCAGCGATTCCATCACCGCAGCGTGCATGACCGCGCCGTCACCAGGGCGGGGCGGGCGGATCAACAATCGCTCCGTCTCGAATTGTTCCGGGAAATCCAGCAGTCGGGGGTTGTCCACGCCAGGCATAGTTCCTCTCAGGCTAGCCCGCGTCGGGCCATCACAGCGCCCGATGCACCGCGTCCAGCAGCGCGCCGGAACGTACCACTTCGATCAGCGCCTGCAGATACGGCTGCAGCGCCATATCGCGGCGCAGCGGGCGCAACGGCTGCCCCGGCGCGACCTGGACACTCCGCAGGAAGTCCAGCGCCGCCGCCGTCCCCCACCCTAACCGGACGGCAGGGTCAGCGGCCAGCCGTAGCTCTACCGCCTGAAACGCGCACAGCAGCTCGATGGCGATCACCGTCTGCGCATGGCGGACGATCTCGGCAGCGCCGCGCGCGGCAATAGTGCTCATGCTGACGTGATCCTCGCGGTTGGCGCTGCTGGGGATGCTGTCCACGCTGGCCGGGTGCGCCAGGATTTTGCTCTCGCTGACCAGCGCCGCCGCCGTGTACTGCGCCATCATCAACCCGCTGTTCAAGCCCTCCTCGCCCGGCGGATCGGTGATCAGGAAGGGCGGCAGGCCGCGGTTGAGTCGCCCGTCGAGCAGGGTGAAGGTGCGCCGCTCGGAGATGCTGGCCAGATCGGTCATGACGATCTTCAGGAAGTCCAGCGCATAGCCCACCGGTGCGCCGTGAAAGTTGCCGCCGGAGACGGCTTTGGTGGCTCGCGGCAGGTGCAACGGGCCGTCCTCGTCCAGGAAGATGAGCGGGTTATCGGTCACGGCGTTGATCTCGCGCGTCAGCACGCCCTCGACATAGCGCAGCGTGTCAAAGACCGCGCCAAGCACCGCCGGTGCCGCGCGCAGGCAATAGGGGTCTTGCGGCGGCCCCTCCCAGGGATCGAGATCCACGTTGGCGTCGCCGCGGGCCAGCGTGCTGCCCTGCAACAGCCGGTAGACGAAATCCGCCACCTGCGCCTGTCCCTCGTGCCCGCGCACGGCGTGCAGGTGCGGCAGAAAAGCGTCGCGGAAACCGCGCAGCCCTTCCACCGACAGCGCCAGCGCGATCTCCGCGGCGGCGAGCGTCTGCAGGGCGTCGTGCCAGGCCAGCGCCCCGATGCCCGCGCTGACCGCCGTGCCGTTGATCAGCGCCACGCCCTCTTTCGCGCCGAGCGTCACGCGCGGGATGCCGGCTGCTGCCATGGCCGCCGCCCCGTCGAGCAGTTCTCCACGCCAGAAAGCCAGGCCGTTTGCGCCGGGGTGCGGCTCTTCGCCGGGCGGCGGCGCGCTGAGCACCAGTGCCAGGTGCGCCAGCGGTGCCAGATCGCCGGACGCGCCCAGCGATCCCTGCGCGGGCATGGCGGGCAACACATCCCGGTTGAGCATGGTCACCAGGGTATTGATCACCTCGCGGCGCACCCCGCTGTAACCCTGCGCCAGCGTGTTGGCGCGGATGAGCATGGCCGCGCGCACGGCGTCCGCGGGCAGGTAGGGGCCGGTGCCCACCGTATGGCTGAGCAAAAGATTGCGGCTGAGCAGATCGGCTTCCCAGGGATGACGGAAAACGGCGCGACCGGCGTTGTCGCCGAAGCCCGTATTGACGCCGTAGATCACCAGCGGCGGGCGACCCTCTGCCGCGGCCCGCTCGATCTCGGCCATGGTCTGCCGCACCCAGGCAGCGCTGCGCTCGATACGATCTAGCCGGACGGCCAGTTCGCTGCCCGGCGGAGCGGAGTCGGGCAGCGGGCGCACCGGCCACCGCTCGCGGGCGACGCGCACCACGTCCGCCAGAGTCAACGCGCGCTCACCCAGGGGCAGCGCGGCGGGAGGGGTCTGCCTGTGTTCGAACGACATGGTTCCAGCTTTCTGAAAACATCCGGTCAGGCACGCGGCTGAACGGGGTGTGCGGTCCTGCGGACTATTCTAGCGCGAACGGCGTCAGAGCCCCCCATTTGGGTGCGCGCGGGTGCCGGGTTCCCTCTCCAACCAAGTTGGAGAGTAAGCCCATGGCAAGGTCGTGCCAGGAAGTGACTGGCAACACCCCTATCCGCCGATGGCGACCTGCCCCACTTCCACGTAAGACCGACCTCTGCTCTGCAGCAGTTGCCCATCGCCGAACCAGTAGACGCCCACCACCACCCGATAGACGCCTGCCTCCAGCCGCTCCGGTACCCTGAGCGAATGCCGGTCGAAGACGGGCGCGTCCGGCGTCCATTGACTGCTCGGCACATCGCCGGGCGGACCGTCGTGCTGCGCCAGTACGCGGTCTTCTCCGAGCGGCATCAGGTAGACGCCCACCGAATAGTCCAGCGGCGGAGTCTGTGTCGCCGTCCACCACAGGTCAACGTGCAGCGTACCGCCTGCCGGGGCGCGCGGTGCGATCACCGCATCGTGCAGCGCGAACAGGTCGCCGAAGAGAGCTATCTCGCCGTCCAGCGCGGGCCGCTCGTAGAGCGTCGCCCGCACCAGCGGATGATCCGGGTAGAGTTCTCGATAGCGCTGCCCGGTAGGCGTCATCTGCGCCAGGACACGGCGGAAGCCCTCGTTTCCCGCGTCCAGGTACGGCATCAACACCGCCGGCTGCAACCACTGTACCACCCACACCCGCCGATGGCTGCGCAGCAAATCCGCTACCTGCTCCACCACCGGCTGGTGACGCTCTGACCGCCCCACCTCGACCCAGGGCAGCGTGCGGACGATCGTTGCCTCGTCGTCCGGCACAGCCAGCGATAGCTCATACCGAAAAGCGTTATCGTCGAAGCCAGTCTCCAGCACGATCAGGTCGCCCGGCGAATACTGGCTTGCCAGCGCCCGCGCGACCTGATCGTAGTTCAGGCGCGGCTGAATCTCGTCGGCGCGGGTGAGCAACGCCAGCACTGCCATCGCCGCGAACAATCCCCGCGCGGGTTGCGGCAGACGGCTTAGCCCGTAGCCGCAGATCAGCATCAACATGGGCGTCAGGAAGACCAGCGTGCGCGGCGTCAGCGTCCCCACGCGGATATTGGCCAGGCACATGGCCGCGAACAGCCCGCCGCCCGCCAGGATCGCGGTGATGCGGGCCAGGCGGCGTGACCCGTCTGGCTCCGAATGCCGGATCACCAGCCACGCTCCCAGGGCGAACAGCCCTCCGAGCAACGCCAGTTGGTTGCCGAAGAGATAGTCGGCCAGGGCCAGCACATTGCCAGGGGTGATGCGATACGCTCCGGGGACGCCCGCCGTGTTGCGCACCTGCGTGATTTGCTCCGGCACCATCTCCCACCAGGGCAGGCACGGCAACGCCGCCCCCAGCCACACGCCGATCAGCCCGCCTTTGGCCCGCCTTGTCCCGCGCCAGAGGATCAGCCCGACGAGCGCCTGCACGGCCAGGGTCAGCACGCCCACATAGAGCGTGCCGAGCATGAACGCCGTGCTGAGCCCATAGAGAATCAACCAGAGCGGGCGCGGACGGCGCAGGTAGCGCAGGAAGAACAGCGTCATCAGGCTGACGGCGAGCATCAGCCAGCTATAGTGACGGATCTCCTGGGCATAGTAGACAGCGATGGGCAGCGCCGCGTAGAGCAGAGCAGCGTGCTGACCCGTCCGCCGCCCGAACCAGTCCGCCCCGATGCGATAGACGACCGCTGTGGTCAGCACGCCAGCCGTCACCGCCAGGAAGCGCAACGCCAGGCGCGAGTCGCCCGCCAGCGACCACCAGCCGCTGAGCGCCGCAAAGAAGAGCGGCGGATGATGATCGTCGCGGACTTTATCCAGGATAGCGCTCCAGCGGTGCTCGCTGGCCGCCCATACGCTCCAGCCTTCGTCGGTCCATACGGGACGCGACGCCGTGTCGAGCACCCGCGTCGCCAGTGCCAGCAACAAAATGAGCACGGCTGCCCCCAACACGCTGTGCGCTTGTGTGGAAGACGGTGTGTCTTCCCGCCAGGGCAGAGCCATGCTCATGACCAGCTTTCCGCAATGGCCGGGCGCGCTACCCCAAAGAGCTATCCGTCGGCACGCCCTCTTCCCAGAAGGTGAACAGAGCGCCGACCGAGCGCCCCTCATGGTTGCACAGGATAGCGTCGCCCAAGATCGGCGAGACCGAGAGTTTGGTCAGCCGCGCCAGCCCTTCTTCGGCGTGCGGCGCGTACACCGTGTCGGTGCAGACGATCTCGGTGATGTCGTCTATGGCGTTCAGGCTTTCGATGGCGTTGCCGGTGAACAGGCCATGCGTGCAGGCCAGGCAAAACTCCTTGGTGC
>DAOTZZ010000232.1:0-14774 GCA_034433965.1 Anaerolineae bacterium | reverse complement strand
CTCCGTGTATGGAGAGGGGGCCGGAGGGTGAGGTTTTCAAACGATCTCCGAAGCCTGCCAAAAAAGCGAATGCACCCCCTGCTCACCGCAGAACAACGTATCCGTGCCATGCGTGTTATAGTATGATGGAACTGACACTACAGGAAAGGAGCCTGTGAGATGGACAGTCTGTTCAGCTTTCTGGCCAGCCAGACCGGGCGCATTGCGCGCGCCATCGTCGGCATCGTGCTGATTGTGATCGGCTTGCTGCTGGTCAACGGCGATGCCTCGTGGGGCTGGATTCTGGTGATCGTGGGGCTGGTGCCGCTGGCGGCAGGTGTGTTCGATTTCTGCCTGTTCGCTCCGCTCTTCGGCAAGCCCTTCAAGGGTGCCGACCTGCGCGCAGCGCTCAGTCGCGAGAAGAAGTGAGTGGCGTACGCCATGCGCGGCAAGAGCAACCGGGCGGCCTGGGGGTCGCCCGGTTGCTTGAGCCGGCACGAGAGGTGGGAGGGGGGCACGCACCGGCTGTCCAATGAGTTTGATCTGGCTTCAGTATAGCGAACATTTGTTCTGTACGTCAAGACCCCTAAGCTTAAAATCTTCACCCCCCGGTTTTCCCCCTGTCTACGCCTCGTCCGCACTCCACGACGTGACCTCAAACGGCCAAAAGCCGCGCAGGTGATCGAGCAGCTCCGCCAGTCCTGCTTCCAGGCTCACCTGCGGATACCAGCCCAGCCCGTTGAGGCGGCTGCCGTCCACGGCAAACGACAGGTGCGTGAGCACATCCTGCTCAGTGAAGCGCACCTGCGCGGCGGGTTGCAACGACTGCAACGCTGCGACCACATCCAGTACGCGCGCGTTCTCGCTCACTACGTTGTACACACCGCCTGCCATCTGCTCGGAGTGCGTCAGTGCGAAGCGAACGACCTGGCTGGCATCGGCGACGTGCAGCAAGGGGCGGCGCTGCTCGCCCGACCCGTACACCGTCAGCGGACGGCGCACGCCGGCCAGAAAGGCCAGCCGGTTGGCCACTGCGTCGAAGCGCACGGCGGGTGCCCAGCCGAAGACCGACCCCAACCGCAGGATGGTGACCCTCAGGCGACCCGCCTCCTGCAGCGCCCCCAATTCGCGTTCACCGCACAGCTTGCTTTCAGCATAGGGTCCCAGCGGGCGGCAGAGAGCTTCCTCCGTCAGGGGGCGCGGCGCAGCCACAGGCGATCCGCCCACTGCTTCCACTGGCCCGTAGACTGCCGCGCTGCTGGTGTACACCAGGTGCGCGACGCCCACCTCTGCCGCCGCCCGACCGACCGCCGCCGTCCCCCAGTGATTGACCTGCTCGATCCAGCCAGGTGGCCCAAAGGCCAATGGCGTGCGCACGATGGCGGCCATGTGCACCACCGCCCACACGTCGCGCATGGCCAGGCTCAGGCCCGCGCCGTCCAGAATATCGCCTTCCACGAACTGATAGCGCCCCTGCGCAGGGAGATCGAGCAGGGCACGATAGGTCTCGCGTTGCAGGTTGTCGTAGATGCGGATGAGGCAGTCGTCGAAAGCAGGATCGAGGGCCAGGTCGCGAATCAACCGCGAGCCAATATACCCCGCGCCGCCGGTGATCAGCAGGACGCGCGTCATGGGGCGCGTTCCCCCTCGCCCGGCGGGCGCTGCAGGGCCCCGGTGTGCAGGCCGCACTCGGTCTTGCCCGTCCCCGCCCAGCGACCGGCGCGCTCATCCCCGCCGAAGACCGGCACCGTGCACGGCGCGCAGCCAATGCTCAGGTAGCCCTGTTCCAGCAGCGGATGCACCGGCAGATCGTGCTGATGAACGGTGCGCCAGATGTCCTCGCGCGTCCACGTCAGCAAGGGATTGATCTTCACCTGTCCGCCTGGCAGCAATTCGATCACCTGGGCAGCGGCCCGTTCCGGCGTCTGATCGCGGCGAATACCGCTGATCCAGGCGTCCAGGTCGCGCAGAGCCTGCTGCATGGGCAAGACCTTGTGCACATAACAACACAGATCGGGGTCGCGCCGATACAGGGCCTCCTGCCGTGCCGCTGCGACCCGCTCGGCGTCGGGCCGGATCACGCGCACCGTCAGGCCGAAGCGCGCGACCAACTCATCGCGAAAGACCAGTGTCTCCGGAAAGTGATAGCCCGTATCCAGGAACAATACTGGCACCTGCGGGCACACCTGCCCGATCAGGTACAGCAGCGGCACGCTCTGCGTCTGGAAGGACGACGTCGCGGCCAGGCGCGGCATGAAGCGTTCCGCTGCCCAGGCGAGAATGGTGGCGGGGTCGGCCCCTTCCAGGCGGTCGTTGAGGGCGCTGACTTCGTCCGGCGACAGGCTGACAGGCATGACTTCTCTCCGCAGAGGTGAACGCAGACGGCGACAATTATACTGCGCCCGCGCATCTTGCCCACGGACTTCGTGGTACAATACAGGCCGTCACCCGTGCGCCTGACCAGGAGTGCAAGCCATGTTCGAGGGCTGCGGCGGCTGTTGCCTGTCGCTTATTCTCATTCCCCTGCTGTGTCTGGGACTGGCCGCCTGTGCGTTGATCTACCTGGCAACCCTGGACGTGGACACCCCCCTGCCCGACAACTTCAAACCCAGTCAGGCCGAGGCACAGGCATTCGACGCGGCGATTGATAACGCCGTGGCACAGGCGCAGGCGGGCGGAGGTTGGGTGCTGTTCTTCACCGAGGGGCAGGCGTCGTCGTGGATGGCCCTGCGGGGCGCAGACTTTGCCGACGAACACGGTCACACGTTCCCCTTCACCAACGTACAGGTAGGGCTGGACGACGGCGACATCACCTTCTACGCCGAGCTGGAGACGCGCTTTGTCTCAGTGCCACTGCAGGTCGTGATCACCCCCAAGGTGACGCCGGATGGCCGGATCGAACTACCGGTCACCGAAGTCAAAGTGGCCGACATGAACGCGCCGGATTTCGTCGTGCAGACGGTCAAGGCGCAGTTCGAAGACGTGTTGCTCCGGCCCCTGGAAGACCTGCCGGGCAACTATTTCGTCTATCCTCAGAGTCTGGTTGTGGACAATGGGGTCTTTCAGGTGCAGGGCACCATCGTTCGATAGGTGGTCTCTGCTGGAAAGGACACGCTGTGAGTATCCTGGTCACCGGCGGAGCCGGTTTCATCGGCAGCCATCTGGCGCGCGCGTTGCTGGTACGCGGCGAGCGCGTCGTCGCCATAGACAACTTCAACGACTACTACGACCCGGCCATCAAACGGGCCAACGCCGCCGAACTGGCGCAGCACCCCGCCTTCACCATGGTTGAGGGCGACATCCGCGACGCGGCGACGGTAGACGCGCTCTTCGAAGCGCACGACATCCGGCGCGTGGCGCATCTGGCGGCCATGGCCGGTGTGCGCGAAAGCATGCGACAGCCGCGGTTGTACTTCGCCGTCAACGTGGACGGCACGCTCAACCTGCTCGACGCAGCACAGCGACACGGTTGCGAGAACTTCGTGCTGGCCTCGACTTCCTCGGTCTATGGCGAGACCAAACGGCTGCCTTTCAACGAGGAAGACCCCGCCGACCGTCCCCTGGCCGCCTACCCCGCCAGCAAACGCGCCGCCGAACTGCTGGCGCACACCTTCCATCACCTGTATGGCATGAACATCACCGCGCTGCGCTTCTTCAACGTCTATGGGCCGGCGGGCCGCCCGGACATGATGCCCATGCGCGTCATGGAAGCGATTCTGGACGGGACGGAGATACCCGTCTTCAACGGGGGCAACATTCACCGCGACTGGACCTACATTGACGACACGGTCGCCGGCGTGATCGCCGCCCTCGACCGCCCGCTGGGTTATGAGATCATCAACCTGGGCGTGGGCGCGCCGATCTCATTGCGCGAGTTCATCGAAACGATCGAGGCGCTGGCGGGGCGCAAACTCAAAGCGCGCAGCGTGCCCACCCCGCCCACCGACCCGCCTATCACCTTCTGCGACAACAGCAAGGCGCGTCGCCTGCTGGGCTTCGCCCCGTCTACGCCCGTGCGCGAGGGACTGGCGCGGACGTGGGAATGGTTTCGCGGCTGGAAGATCAGCATCGGCCAATGGCCGGACTGACCCGTTACGCCAGAAGGTGGTTCTGCCATGAACGTCCCGATCGCCCTGCTCACCGCGCTGACAGTGTTGTGCGCCGCGCTGACCATCGCCGCGCAGTATCGCCGCAGCAAGCGCCTGGAATACGTCTGCAAGCCGCTGGCGACGGCCAGCATTGTGCTCATCGCCCTGCTCGCTCCTGACCCGCTGACCTCGCGCTATCAGTTGCTGATCGTGCTCGGCCTGATCGCTTCGCTGCTCGGCGACATCTTCCTGATGTTGCCGGAGCACTTCCTGCCCGGCCTGGTCAGCTTCCTGGTGGCGCACCTGGCCTATATTGCCGCCTTCACCCTGACAGGCGACGGCACAGCGCCGCTATGGTACCTGATCCCCTTCCTGCTCTACGGCGCGCTGATGTTGCGCTGGCTGTGGCCACATCTGGGATCGCTGCGCGGCCCGGTGATCGTCTATATGGTGGTAATCCTGCTCATGGCCTGGCAGGCGGCCAACCGCTGGCTGGAGACCGATCAGCCGGGCGCGTTGCTGGCCCTGGCGGGCGCGTACCTGTTCGTGTTCTCGGATTCGGCGCTGGCGGTGGAACGCTTCCGCGGGACGTGGCGCAGCGCGCCGTTCTGGGTGCTCAGCACCTACTTCGCCGCGCAGTGGCTGATCGCGCTGTCGGTGTGAGAGGACATGCGAAGAGACAGCGTCTCTGCGGGAAGATTTTGTTCGAGATCGGTAAGTGTTCGGCTCTGCGCCTGCTAATCTGCTACTTGCTTATTGCCGCGATTCTCAGTACCTTCATGAAGGTATTCATTTCTCATCCTGCGAGCGTGACCCATGGCCAGCGACGATCTCATCAACCAGGTGCTGGGGCGAGGCCAGTATCAGATTCGCTCGGTGCTGGGGCGCGGCGGCATGGCGACCGTCTACCTGGCCCGCCAGGCTTCGATGGAACGCGATGTCGCCGTCAAGGTCATGGCCCCCGAACTGGCCGACGACGAACAGTTTGTGGCCCGCTTCGAGCACGAGGCGCAGCTCATCGCCCGCCTGCAGCATCCGCACATCCTGCCGGTGATTGACTTCGGGCGCGAGGGGAAGCATATCTACATTGTCATGCAACTGGTGCGCGGTGGCAGCCTGGACGACCGGCTGTCGCGCGGGCCGCTGCCTCTGCCGCTGGCCGCGCGGATGCTGAATCAGATCGCCAGTGCGCTGACCTTCGCCCACGAACAGGGCATCGTGCACCGCGATCTCAAACCGAACAATGTGCTGCTCGACGAGCGCGACAACGCCTACCTGACCGACTTCGGCATCGCCAAGATGCTCGCCGGCACGACCAAACTCACCGCCACCGGCAACGTGCTCGGCACGCCCGCCTACATGGCCCCCGAACAGTGGCGCGGCGATCCGGTAGACGCTCGCACGGACATTTACGCGCTGGGCATCATGCTCTATGAGATGGTGTTGGGGCAACTGCCTTTCCAGGGCGACACGCCCTACACCCTGATGTACAAACATTTCAACGACGCCCCGCCACCCCCGCGCGAGAAAAATCCGGCCATTGATCCGCGCGTGGAGGCAGTGATCCTGCGCGCGCTGGCCAAGAATGCCGACGATCGCTACCAGTCCGCCGAAGCCATGGCCGACGATTTCGCCAACGCGGTACGCAGCATGGGCAAGGCAGCTCCAGCACCGGACATGGAAGCGACCGTGCTCGGTGAGGAAGCTGCCCCGCCCACGGCCATGCCCGCCCGCACCCCGCCCCGCCCCACCCCGCCCACTGAAGCTGCCGCCACACGTGCCGCTCCGGAAGCGGCGTCTACTCCACCTCCCCAGAGAGGCGGTCGCAGCCCGCTGGTAATCGGGGGAGCGGCGCTGGCGGCGCTGGCGGTGATCGTGGTGATCGCGCTGCTGGCACTGGGCGGCGGGGAAGATAAGAAGAAAGTCGCCGTCGTGCCCACCGCGACCGAGACGGCTACGGCAACCCTCACGCCGACCGAGACGCTCACGGCCACCCCTTCTGCGACGCCAACCCATACGCCCACCGACACACCCTCTCCCACCGCCACGCCGCGCACCACCTTCGCCACCGTGTTGACTGAGCGGGCCGCCGTGCGGCGCGGGCCGGGTTTCGACTATGAAGTGGTGTCCACGCTCAGCCGCGAGGAAGAAGTGATCGTGGTGGGTGTGAGCGAGGACGGGGGATGGTATCAGGTGGCCATCGGCGGCGTGATGGGCACAGGTTGGGTCTCCGCGGAGTCGGTGCGCATCTCCGGCAATCCGAATATTCCGGTAGTGGTATTGCCTACGGCCACTTTCACGCCCTCGGCGACCCCCACCGAGACGCCGACCGCCACGGCCACCTTCACCGCGACTCCTTCCCCCACTGATACGCCGGAACCGACGCCGACCCATACACCCTCTCCCACAGCCACGCCTGCGCCCGCCACCATAGACCCGGCGCTCTTCGTGCCGGATACATTCCGCCCGCTGGAGTTGCAGGCGATCAATCTGACACTGCAATATCCGGCCCCCTGGCCCGACCCGCTCAATTTCGGCCTGATGTATCTGCTGTCGCCGGTTGAGCCTGGCAATCCGCTATCCACCAGCTATCCGACCATCTCGGTGGTGCGCGGCAGCCCAGAGCAATTGCTGAGCGCAGGTAGCACCACCGACGTCTCGTCACCCGCCAGCGCCGTCGAACACCCGCTGGGGGCCGATTTCAGCGGTCTGAGCGTCCCCAGCAGCGACTTCGCCTACCCGGCGTGGACGCTCGATCTACGCGAATCGGGGTCGCACCTGTGGGCGTGGCTGGTGGAGATCGCGCCAGACGACTGGTTGCATATCACCGTGCTGGCTCCCGCCGGTGATCTGGACGCCCCCTTTGGCGAAACCGTCCTGTTGCCGATGATCCGCTCCATCAAGGTAGACGGGCAACCGCTGGTTGCCAGCCCGCCAGTGGGCACTCCTGTGCCACAGAACACGCTGCGCCTCAGCGAAGCGCCCTTGCGGGTAGGCGAAACGGTGCTGGACAGCTTCGACAACAACGAAAACGACTGGCGCTTTGCCAACATCATAGATGGGCAATTGATCGTCGAGTCGCCGGAGCTGGACTTCCTGCGCTGGGCGTTCCCTTACCCCTTGCTCGAAGGTGACCCGGCTTATTATTGCCAGGTGACGGCCTCGCTGGTCAGCGACACCAACTTCTATCAGTTGGGCATGGCCTTCCGTGTGGTGGATGGGGAAAACTTCTACTTCTTCGTGGTAGATCACAACCGCCAACTCACACTGCTGAAGGTGGAAGCGGGCGAATTCACCGAGCTGATCGGCCCGAGCATTGACAGCTCGATCCGTGTGGGGCGCGATCGCCCCAACACGCTGGGCGTGCTGGTCATCGGCGATTACATCGAAATCTACGTCAACGGGCAGCTCAAGGGGGCCGTGGTGGATAGCACGCACACGCAAGGCGGAGCGCGACCGGCCACGTATACCTTCGTGGACTCCAACTTGCCGGTGATCGCCGCCTTCGACGAGTATGCCTACCTGCCCCTGCGCGTGACCGGCGACCCGATCCTGACCGAGCGGCGCACTGCGCTGATCGGCACGGTGCAGCCGGAGATCACCACCATTCTGCAGATTGCCGCCGAGGATGCGCCGGCACTGGCTCCCCTCATCTCCGGGCAACCATTCGTGGCGCTGGCGCGCACGCCGGACAATCGCTTCGTTTTCGGCTACGCGCGCGGCACAACCGGTTGGGTGCTCAGCAGCGCGCTGGCTTTCACTCGTGGAGGTGCGCTGGCCAGCGTGAACACGCTGCCCATGCTCGACGGGGCGACTCCTGGCAGCGCACAGCAACCCTGGCCGGTCGTCTCCTCCGGCGAGACACCGCCTACTCCCGTCCCGCAGACGCCCACGCCTGCCCCCCTGCCGTCCAACACGCCCACCCTGCCGCCGACTCAACCGGGTCTGGCGCTGATCGCTTACGGGCAGACAGTGAACGTGCCCATCGCTGCCGGACAGACGGTCACCTGGGTCTTCAACGGGCTGGCGGGCGACCGCGTGACCATCGCCGCCGACGCCGGTGCCAATGCCACTCTTGATACTATGCTGGAAGTGCTCGCGCCGGATAAGACGCTCCTGGCTGCCGACGATGATAGCGGGCCGGGCCTCAACCCGCGCCTGTCCGATGTGACACTGCCAGCGACGGGCCTCTATTCGATTGTGATTAATGGTCTCAGCAGTGAAGGCGTTGTGACACTGCGGCTGGAGAAACTCAACTGACGCAGCCCGGCGCTTTCGCTGCACAGATAAGGACGGTCATGGAATGAACGAGCAACCCGACGAGCGGCCCGCAGACGATCTGCCGACCCCTCTTGCGGAGACGGAGTCAGCGCTCCCGCCCGAAGACGAGGCGGAGCGCGCAGCACCAGAGGGGCCTCAGCCCCAGGTTGAAACTGCTCCGGAGGGCGAGCCGCCGCGCATCGTGGCCGAGACGCCGGTCGGCGGACTGCGCCCGGCAGTGCCGCCGTCTTTCGCCCGCCCCTCAGACAGGGCGCTCGTCCCTGAAGACGAAGCGGAAGTCAGCCTCTCTCAGACAGAAACGGAAGCCCTCGCGCCCGCCGAAGCAGCGCCCGCCGACGAGACGCTCCGCCTGACGCTGGCCGAGGAAACGCCTGCGGAAGTGGCAGAAGATGTTTCGCGTCCGCCCGAAGACGTGACGGAGACAGGCGCGCAGGCCGTGGCCGAAACACCCCCTGTGCTGAAAGTGGAGAGCTTCGCGCCAACCGGAGAGCGCGCTCTGTCAGAGGAAGAAGAGGAGACCGCGCCCGCCCCACCCGCTGAAGCAGCGCCGGTCGCCGAAGTATCCGCCGAAGAGACTCCCGTCTCGCTGTTCAATGCAGCGCTGGCCGCCGTCGCAGAGGAGGCGACGACGACAGAAGTCGCTGCAGGCACGCCCCCTGAGGCCGACGAGCGCGTCACCTCACCCCAGGAGTGGGAGGAAGACCTGTCGCCGGAACTGGCCGCGGTGTTGTTCGGCTCACCGCGCCGCGCCGCCGTCGAGTCAGCCCGCCCCGTTGCCGAGACTGCCGCGCCGCCCGCAACCGCCCCCACAACTGAGCCCACAGCGCCGGTCGTTCTCACCAGCGACGATCAGGCGGCGACGCTCCCACTGAGCGCCGGTGATCAGCGTGCCCCCGCGCCAGAAGTGGCGCTGACGGGCAAGGTGCGCTATACGCGCGTCGAGGAGCCGTTGCCGGGCGACCGGGGGCAGCATATCGTCGAGACGTGGGTCTACTTCAAACCGGAGCTACCAGCGCTGGAAGGGCGGCTGGTACAGCGCGTCACGCGCGAAGAATGGCGCTACAGCGATGGATCGTGGCGCTGGCGCTACGAGCGCCGCTACGCCGACCGCGGGCGCGACAGCCGCGAGGTGCGCGCCAACGCCGCCCGTACCTACTTCGAGCGGACCGATAGCATCTCGCAGCGCGACGCAACCAGCAGCAAACGCCAACAACTCAGCGAAGAAGCGGCGCTGATCTTCGCTGCCCCCGTGCAGGAAGAAAAACGGGGATGGCTGCGCAACTTGTTCAGACGGGGCGATGACCATGAGCCGGGGGGCGAAAAGACCTGGCGTCCGGCCACGTCTGCCGAGATACGCCAGGCCCGCAAGAGCGGCGAACAGGCGTTGCGGCGGGGAGGACTCTTCGGCTGAGCGACGCTGGCGCGACCTGGCCCACTCAGGCTACGCCATCCGCCAGCAACCGGGCGACCTGATCGCAATAGATCTCGAAGATGCCCCGGAAGAGCCGTCCCTGCGCCGGACTATCGAGGTACAGTACGCCGACGACCTCGCCGTCCACCCGCAGCGGGCCACACAGCACCGCCTCGGCCACGTTGTCGCGCCGCTGCACGAACAAGTTCGATTCGCCGGTGCGCAGGGTATGGCTGAGAGCACGCCGGTCAGGGTTGATCGCCGTGTGATCCACGTAGCGGCCCCCGTAGTCGCGCCCGGTGATATAGCGCATCCGCCCGTCCTGGTCATAGCTGATGACGAAACCCAGGCGCGCCCTGAACTGATGCAGCGCGCGCATCACCAGCGCGTCCAGCCGCGAGGCATAACCCGGCCAGCGCTGCTCATCTTCGGCAGGGGGGATCGCGGCGGGAAGCGCCGCCGAGTCCTGCGCTGCAGGAGGCGGAGCAGCCGTCAGCCCTTCGCGCTGCTCGCCTACCGCGTCGGGCAAACTGAACCGCGCGCCCGCCATCAGCCCTTCCGCCTGCTCCGGCGGGACTGTCACTTCCTCTGCCTCGCAGGGTACGTAGTCATCATAGGACGAACGCGCGGCAGCACGCTGTTCGTAGTTGAGGGCATCTGGTCGCCGCAGAAACGCGATCAGGCGTTGCACGATATTCCGCTGTACCATGATGACCACCTCAAGCCAGGGGGGGCTTGATGGCAAGACCCGTATGCACTTTTAGCATACCACGGGTCTTCATGGAAGATAAATGGCACTCCAATACTATCTTAATTATATGCCATTTTGCGTCAGGCAAGTGGGGGAAAAGAGAGTTTTGAGTCTTGAGTTTGAGGCCTGGAGTCTGCAGACCTGGCAAGGGCTGGACTGCCATTCATGGCTTCAGGGACAAAGAGGTCACAGCCGCGTCACCCAGAGACTATCTCCCGCCCCCAGCCTCTAAACTCCAGACTCCGGACTCATCATTTCCCGAAAGGCGGTGCGGCATGAGACTTTCTCCGGCAGTGCGGACGCTGTTGCTGATCGCCGATGGGCTGGCGCTGGTGGGCGTGATCGCCTTCAGCGTGCTGGCGGCGCTGGAACGCGACGAAAGCAGCTACGTGATCGGGCAGATCGTCTGTGCGGTCATCATCCTGGTCAGCACGCTGCTGCTTCACCGGAGCGAGAGCGCGCCGCCCTAGAGGCTGTTATGAACTTGTGCCCGGTGTTTTTCCCTCACCCCTGCGCCCCTCTCCCACGCGACTGCGTCGCGGGGCGAGGGGACTTGCTGGCTCTCGCACAAGCGTTCCCCTTCTCGCCGCTTGCGTGGAGATGAGGGCGAAAAGTGCATAACACGCTCTAGAGCTTGCCCCCACCCTCTCAGTCAACCGAAAACCGATCTCTTTCTTCAATTTTTTTGCACACTTTTTTATCACTATATGTGATATGATGTTACTGAAAGGGAATGTCCTTTTAGCACAGGGAGGATTTTCAAGAATGCGGCGCAGACACATTCTATCTTTGTTGTGGGGGGTGGTCCTGGCCCTCTCACTGCTGGCGGGCGCGGCAGGGCCGGGCCGCGCGCAGGGCGGCGTGACCCTGACGCTGTTTCCCGCCGAAGTGGGCGTGGCGGAGACAGCGGTCGTCGAAGGGCGCATCGCCTGCCCGGCGGGCAGTTGTATGAGCTTCGATATCGTGTTGCGCTTCGACCGCGCGGTCGTCCGGGTGTGGAGCGCCACCATCGGGCCATACCTGGGACCACAGGTCTTCGAGCGGCAAAAGCTGGTGGACAATGCGGCGGGCGAAGTGCGCTTGTCGTTCGAGGCGATGGGCACGCCACCCGGCACCGACGACCTGCTCTTCTCACTGGAGGTGGGTGGGCTGATCCCTGGCACGGCGGCATTCACCGTTGAATCGTTGCAGATTGCCGACGCCAATGGCATCTTGCTGGCTGCGACGGGCGAGGGCACCGAAGTCACCGTCTTCGAGACGGGCAAGATCGCCTTCTTCTCCCCGCCGGTCAACGAGTGGGAGGTCGCCTTCACTTCCGAGCGCGACGGCAATCCGGAGATTTACGTCATCAACGCCGATGGTACCAACCCGCGCCGTCTGACCGATCAGTCGGCGCTCGACGGCGCTCCTGCCTGGTCACCGGACGGCTCGCGGCTGGCCTTTCATTCGGCCCGCGACGGCAATCTGGAAATCTACCTGATGAATCCAGATGGCAGCGGTGTGCAGCGCCTGACCGACAACCCGGCTTCCGATAGCGAACCGGCCTGGTCACCGGACGGGACGCGGCTGGCCTTCGTGTCCGATCGCGACGGCAACCCAGATATCTACGTGATGAACGCCGACGGCAGCAATGTGCAGCGCCTGACCAATGACTTGGCGACGGACACGCAACCGGCCTGGTCGCCGGATGGGCGGCAGATCGCCTTTGTCACGGCGCGCGCTGGCGCGGCAGAAGTCTTCGTCATGAATGCCGACGGGAGCGGTCAACGCCGCCTGACGCCCGATCTCTTCGGCGCGAACGGCTGGTATCCGGCCTGGGCACCCAACGGCCTGCTGCTCACCTTCACCTCGGAGCGCGATGGGCTGGCCGACATCTACCGCATGACCAAGGAGGCGACGGATGTGCGCCGCCTGACGCCGGAGAGCGACCGCCTGACCAGCACCGACTGGTCGCCGGATGGAGGCTGGATCGCCTTCATGTCCGGGCGCAGCGGCTACGCCAACCTGTTCGTGATGGACTCTGAGGCGCGCTACCTGTTCCGCCTGACCGACGAGGAGTCCGAGAACTACGATCCAGATTGGCGACCGGTGTTCCAGCCGTTGCCGGCGGTGTGCAAGGTGCGCACACAGTGGGAACTGTTCGCGCGGGTGCGCGTTGGGCCGGGGGTTAACCGCAGCGCGTTCGCTTTCCTGCCCGCCAACCAGGATTTCACCGTGATCGGCCAGGCGCTGGATGCGCAGGGTAAGGTATGGTGGAAGCTGGAAAAGAACGAAATCCCCGGCGGTGAGATGGCGCTCTCGCTATGGGTCGCTGAGGAGGAGGTAGACGAGGTTGGTAATTGCCTGGGCGTACCGCAGGCCGAAGTGCCGCCGATCATCCCCGGCGGGCCGCCCCCTGGTCAACCGGGTCAACCGGGCGGTGGGCCGACGCCGCCTCCGGGATGGGGACCGTGCGGCTCGTGCACCACTTGCGGTCACCCGGCCAACGAGTGCGTGACCTCGCCCGACGGGCAGTGCCTGTGGGATCCCAAGACATGCGCCCCGCCGCCGTGCTATACACTGACGGTGCAGCCAGACGCGGAAGATTATTGCGGCGCGGAATATAACATCCGTCAATCGCCCAACTGCGATGGGCAATGGTTGCCCGGCAGTTCGGTGACCATCGTCGCGTCGGTGCCTCCGGGTTCGAACTGTCGCTTCTTAAACTGGTCAGGCACGTGCCCTGGGGCTTCAGGCACCAGTAATCTGATCACCGTGACCATGAATTCGAGCTGCACAGCGATCGCTCACTTCTACCCCTAATCTTCGATGAAATGAAGCCGGTATTTGGCATAGGGGCGGGGTTTGCGGAACCCCGCCCCTACCAGCTTGCTCCGCCGTATCGTTCGGCGCTCAGCTCTCCCCCACGATCACCGTCACCTCGTGCGTTTCGCCGGAGATGTTGCTCACGGTCAGGGTGACGGTGTCGCCGGGCCGCGTCATTTTCAGTGCGCGAAGCAGGCCGCCGGGAGACTTCCGATCACCCTGAAGGCTTTGGCAGTCTGACATAGGAGAGGACGAATCCGGTATACTTGGTGAGGAAAGAGATACGGATTGGCAATGAATGCCAGGCGGCAGCGCCTTCGTTGCTCCGAAATGGTAAAGAACAGTGGCCAAGCCAGTTCGCTTTACTCGCCATGCTCAACAGAAGTTCACCGATCTGGCCCGCGCAGGCTTCGTGATCACGGTAGCGCAGGTGGTGGATGCCATGAACCATCCGGAAAGTGTAGACCGTACTGTTGATCCCCCTATCGCTCAGAAGGCTATCAGTGAACGCCATGTGCTTCGCGTCGTGTTTGTTGAGGACGAACGTGAGATTCGTATTGTGACGTTCTACCCGGCCAGGAGGAGACGCTATGAGCCTTGAGATGCGGTATGACCGCGAGGACGATGTGCTGATGATCTGGTTTGCCCCCGAAAAGCAGATTGACCATGCCGAGCAATCCGGGCAGAGCATTTTGCATCTCACTGCTCAGGGCGAGCCGGTGCTGTTGGAGATTCTCAATGCTCAGAAATTCGTGCCCGAATTGATTCGCGTGGTCATGGCGGCACAACCAGCGGCAGCCAGCACGTGACTCTGCACATGCCCCTTCCTCGCGTTTGCTTTTGCCTGCTCAGGAGCTGCGATCTCAGTCATTCCGGCGTCAGAAGTCTGATCTTCTGACGATCAGAGGGTGCAGGTAGGAGCAGGTTCCGCAACCCGCCGTATCGTTCGGCGCTCAGCTCTCCCCCACGATCACCGTCACCTCGCGCGTTTCGCCGGAGATGTTGCTCACGGTCAGGGTGACGGTGTCGCCGGGCAGGGTGTATTTCTCCAGGTAGAGCGTCAGGTCGTCGCGCGTGTGCACTTCTTGGCCGTTAATGGCCAGGATGATGTCGCCGCCGACGAAGACGGTGCGGAAACCCTGTCGCCGCGTTTCGGCAGCCTGCAGACCGGCCTGCCCTGCCGGACCGTTCGGGTCGAGCGCGACGATCAGCAGGCCGCGCTGTGGCCCGTCCGCCGCCGGGCGGACTTCGTAACCCAGTTCGCGCACCTGTATGCGCAGCGAAGGATGGCGGTAGCGGCCATAGGCGATCAGGTCGGGCACCACACGCTGCACCGCACTGATCGGCACGGCGAAGCCAATGCCCACCGATCCCCCCGACGGCGATTGAATGGCCGTGTTGACACCGATCACCTCTCCGCGCGAATTGAGCAGCGGCCCGCCGGAGTTGCCGGGGTTGA
>DAOTZZ010000231.1:0-18097 GCA_034433965.1 Anaerolineae bacterium | reverse complement strand
AGGATCAGCTCATCCCCGGCTTCCGCACGCTCAACCCCACCGCTATCCTGCGCATCGAAGACGCCGACGGGCGCGTGTTGTGGCAGTATGGCGAAGAGACCAACACCTATCAGCGCCGCCTGATCCTGGAACCGGCGCTGGCCTATATCATCACCGATATTCTGTCCGATGCGCAGGCGCGCAGGTCAGCCTTCGGACAGGGCAGCCCGCTCGACCTGTCGCGGCCCGCTGCGGTGAAGACCGGCACCACCAACGACAACCGCGATAGCTGGACGGTCGGTTATACGCCGCAGATCGTGACCGGCGTGTGGGTGGGCAACAACAACAACCATTCGATGACCGATGTCACTGGCACGACGGGCGCTGCGCCGATCTGGCACGCGCTGATGGAATATATTCACACGCGCGATTCCCTGCCGCCGCGCGAATGGGAGCGCCCGCCGACGGTGATCGAGCGCGTCGTCTGCGAAATCTCCGGCCTGCTGCCCACACGCCATTGCCCGCAGCGCCGCGAACTGTTCTACGTGGACCCGCAGCGCGGCATTGACACGCAGCCCGCTCAGGCAGACACCTACTGGAAGAGCTACAGCGTCAACGTGTGCACCGGGCGACTGGCGACAGCTTCTTCCCCGCCTAGTTGCGTGGAAGACGTGGTGTACTTCGACTATCCGCAGGAGACGCGCGCCTGGGCCCGCGAGACCGGTCAGCGCTTCCCGCCCACCGAATACGACGACATTAACGCGGCATCGCCCTTCAGCCCGGTGACGATCATCTCACCGCAGATTCAGGCTCGCGTCCGGGGCGTGGTGGAGGTACGCGGCAATGCCACCGCCGACGATTTCGCCTACTTTCGGCTGGACTACGGGGCAGGGCTGCAACCGGACGTCTGGCTGCCCATCGGTCAGGCGCAGACGGTGCCGGGGCGGGGCATCGTGCTGGGTACCTGGGATACCACCGGCCTGAGCGATGGGGCGATTTACGTGCTGCGCCTGACGGTCGTGCGGGCCGATAACAGCGCCGAGCGCGCCTATGTGTCAGTCACCGTGGACAATCAGCCGCCGCAGGTCGCGCTGGTCGAGCCGGTGCCGGACAGCCATTACACGCCTGGTCAGGATGTCTACGTTCCCTTGCAGGCCGAGCCAGAAGACAACGTGCAGATGGCCTATGTGGAGTTCTACCAGGGCGATCAGTTGATCGCCACCAGCGAAGAATGGCCTTACACCGCTCGCTGGACGCTGGGCGAGCCGGGCGAATACGAGTTTTGGGCGATAGCCTATGATGCCGCTGGCAATCGCGCCGAGTCCGGGCGTGTGACGATAGTCGTCGAGCAAAGCGGCGATTAGGCACCGCCCGGCAGGAGAGAATTCGATGACCGCAAGCTGGCACAGCCTGTACATCGCCGAAGTCTCGCCAGAGGCCGTGAGCGCAGCGCTCACCAGCGTGCTTGGCAGACATGGCTATACCCCCTACGATCCGTTCCCTGGCGGCGCGGGCACCCCTCCTGGGTTAGCCGATCTGGTGCGTCTTTTCGTCGCGCCGGCCCAAGAAGGCTGGGTGCGCGTGTTGGGGGCGCTGGATCGGGCGCTGTGCACAGAACTGAGCGCCGCCCTGGAAAGACCGGTGCTGGTCGCCTGGCTGGACGAAAGTAGCGGCGGCTTGGCCCTGGCGACGGGCGACGCTCTCCGCGAGACGCCCGATGCCCTTACCCCCTATCTGCGCACTGGCTCCGCGCTGGATGATCTGCGGCGGGCCTGGGCTGGCGAAGAGCGCACCGCCCCCCTGCCCGACGAGTCCCAGGCGTGGCAGCAATTGCCCCCTGCCCTGCGCGATCTGGCTGAGCAGCAGGGCGTTGACCCGCATAAGGCAGGCTCTTTGTTCGAGCAGCTCAGCGGTCGTCTGTTTGGCGGACTGGCCGGGCAGGCAGGCGAATCAAGCGCCGAGCAAGAAGCCGCCCGCGCCGTATTGATGGGCGGCGGGCGCAATCCCTGGAACAGCCTGGCCGGGGCGCGGGTGCGCGCCATTGCCAGCCTGTTGACACTGCCCGCGAACTGGCGCGAGCCGGACTGGGACGCCGTGCGCGACGCCTATCACGCCTACCGGATGCGCGAACGGTACCCCCGCATGACCCCCCTGCCGGGTGACCGGGCAGCCCTGGCCACCGTGCCAGACGCCGCTGCCTATCGGCCTGTGTTCATGGGGCGGGCGCGCGCGGAGGGATAGCGTGGCTCACAGCGATCGGGCGCGCTGGGATCGCCGTTACGCCGAACCATCCGACCGCCTGAAGCGCGGGCCAAATCCCCTCCTGGAGCGTTACGCCCCGCGCGGAGAGGGTCTGCGGGCGCTGGAACTGGCCTGTGGGCTGGGTCACAACGCCTTGTGGTTGGCCGCGCAGGGCTACACCGTGGACGCGCTGGACATCAGCTATGCAGCGCTGCGTCATGCACGGGCCGAAATGCTGCGGCGGGAGTTGCAGGGCGTCAACTTCATCGTAGCCGATCTCGACGAATTCCCGTTGCCGCGCTGCCAGTACGATCTGGTGCTGGTCTTCCGCTTCCTGGATCGGCGTCTGTTTCCGTCTATACGCGAGCGCGTCCGGCCCGGCGGCCTGGTGATCTACCAGACCTTCAACGTGCGGCATCGCGCCCATCGCCCGTCGTGTTCGCCCGACCACATGCTGCGCCTGGGCGAGTTGCCCACCCATTTCCCTGGCTGGGAAGTTCTGGAAGCGCACGACGAGGGCACGCTGAGCAGTTTCGTCGGGCGCAAACCTGCAGCGGGATAGAGCATAGACCGGAGACATAGGTAACAGGTGCTCAGGAGTCGAGGGCGAAAAGAAGTGCCTGACACGCTCTGGCATCACCTGCAACTGATCAGGTGAACAGGCGGCGGTAGGGCCACTCATCACCGGCTGCTACCAGGCCAGACCGCAGCGGCATTTCGTCCAGCCGCTGCAGGGCGCGGCGTACCTGAGCCATGCCATGCAACCAGATACAGTGAAAACCGGCCTGCCACAGCCGGTAGAGTGCTCCACCCCAGGCCGGATTGAAGCGCAGCACCGCGTCGAGCGCGTCTGCGTCTTCGGCACGGCGGATGAGGGGCAGCGCCCGCGCCGCTGTCTCTGCTTTGACTTCCGCAATGAAACGTCGCAGCGTCACCCCGTCACTGGGGCCGAGCACCAGCCGGGCGCTGTCGGGCAGCACCAGGTAGCCCCACAGACAACCCGGCGCATCCGGCGCACAGTCGTCCAGCGCAGCGCAGACTGCCCGCGCCAGATACGGAGCGGCCAGCAACGGCGCTCGCCCGACGACGGTGAGCATGACGCTGGCATGTAACAGCTCGTCCACGAAAAGACACCGCTCACGACTGGGCTGACGGTCAAACCCTGGCCAGTAGTGTAGTGCGTCGCGCGCCCCCTTGCCAGCCAGAGCTTCGAGGGTACGCGCAAAGATTGTCAGCGACTTTGGTTCACCTGATGGCCCTCACCCAATCGACCGCTTCTCCCGCGCGGGCGAAGGGGGGTGTACGGGCGAACCGAAAACCAGTCCTCTCGCCCCGCGACGCAGTCGCGAGGGAGAGGGGTGCAGGGGTGAGGGGCAATAAACTGCCTGACACATCTGGCACGCAGCCGGCTTCAATTTCTGCTTGACAAGGGCTGTGTTCGGGCGGATAATCGCGGCGGTTACGCCAAGTGACGTTGAAGGAAGCGATGAACGACAGCGACGTACCCGACTCGCGTCCCCTCAGAGCAGGGGTAGCGACCATCATCAACCGCATATATCCTCCCCTGCGGTAGGCCCCTCCTTGCTCGGCGGGCGCCTCCGCCGGGGTATTGTCGAAGGAGGCGCTCGTCATGGAACCCCTCGTCCTCGATGACATTCTCGCCCAACTGCGCGTCGCCCTCGAGCGCGGCGACATCAACGCGGCTACGGCCATTGTCGAAGGGCTGCGCCCCGCTGACCAGGCCGACGTGTTCTCCGAACTGGACGACGAGCATCAAATGGCGCTGCTGCCCGAACTCGATCCGACCGATTCGGCGGACATCCTCGAACGGTTGGACGACGAGGAAGTAGCCGAACTGGTCGCCGACCTGCCCACGGACACGCTGATCCGCATTGTGGACGAGATGGAACCGGACGAGGCCGCCGACCTGTTGGGCGACATCCCGCCCGAACAGGCACAGGTCGTGTTGCAAGGGTTGGAAGACGCCGAGGAAGTGCGCCCCCTTCTGCTGCACCCCGACGACAGCGCCGGCGGCCTGATGACCTCCGACTTCCTGGCCTTGCGTCGCCGTATGACAGCCGGCGAAGCGCTGAAGGCCATTCGCGAGTGGCAGCCCGAATCCGAGGCGGTCTACTGGCTGTTCGTGGTGGACGGACAGGGGATTCTGTGCGGGGTAGTCAACCTGCGGCAACTGATCATCGCCGACCCGTCCACCCCGCTCGCTGACATCATGGATCCCAACGTGATCGCGGTCAACGTGGGCACCGACCAGGAAGAATGCGCGCGCATCATGCTGCGCGAAGACCTGCTGGCGCTGCCCGTGGTGGACGCCGAAAAGCGACTGGTCGGCGTGGTGACGCTGGACGACGTGGCCGATGTGCTGGTGGACGAGGCGACCGAAGACATTCAACGCATGGGTGGTGCGCAGCCGTTGGGGCGCTCCTACCTGGATACGCACGTCTTCATGGTCATGCGCAAGCGCATCAACTGGCTGCTGTTGCTCTTCCTCACCGAAAGCCTGACTGGCACGGTGCTGCGCCATTTCGAAGGCGAACTGGAACAGGCGGTGGCGCTGGCCTTTTTCGTGCCCCTGCTGATCGGCACGGGCGGTAACGCCGGCTCGCAGACCACCAGCACCATCATCCGCGCGCTGGCCGTGGGCGACATAGACCTGGGCGACGCGCTGCGGGCGCTATGGCATGAATTCCGGGTGGGGCTATTGCTGGGATTGGGCATGGCCGTCGTCGCCTACGTGCGCGCCCTGACCTGGGGATCGTCTGCAGCGCTGGCCTTGACGGTGGCGACGGCGATCATGACCATCGTGGTGTGGGCCAATGTGCTGGGGTCGGTGCTGCCCTTGCTGGCGACGCGCCTGCGCATTGACCCGACTGTCGTCTCCGGGCCGGTGATGAGCACGCTGGTAGATGCGACAGGGCTGTTCATCTACTTCAGCATTGCGCGGGTGGTGATGGGGCTGTAGCTACACCGAATCAAACAAGCAGGGCCAAGCGCGCCCCTGTGATCAGCGCTTGCCCCGCTTCTTCTTGCCCTTCTTCCCGCCGCCGTAGTGCGGCTCGCCGACGGGGTCCATCTTCACCAGGCGCGGGTAAAATTCCGCCACTGCCACCACCAGGTCGGACTGCAGCGCCATCACCTCGCGGATGTCTTTGTAGGCGTCGGGCGCTTCATCCAGCCCGCCGGAGAGCAGCTCGACGCCCTGGCTGGCCAGGTAGCGCCGCACGTCTTCCCAGTTGAAGCGCGAGAGCGCCTCTTTGCGGCTCATGCGGCGGCCTGCGCCGTGCGCCGCGCTGTAGAGCGAGTCCGGGTTGCCCAGGCCGCGCACCACGAAACCCGGCGCGCTCATGCTGCCGGGGATGACGCCCAGCACGTCCTTGCCCGCGGGCGTCGCGCCCTTGCGGTGCACGATGGCTTCCTGCCCGTCTACCTCTTCCTTCCAGGCGAAGTTGTGGTGATTCTCGATGCTGCCCAGCACAGGCACGCGCAGCACATCGGCGATCTGCCGGTGAATGACGGCGTGATTGGCGCTGGCATACTTACCGGCCAGGGTCATGGCTTCCCAGTACTCCGCGCCGGCTTCTTCGTCCAGTTCCAGCCAGGCCAGGTGACGGAAGTCCTTGGGCAACGCCGCGCGCAGGCTCATGGCGACTTTGGTGTAATGATCGGCCATCTCATAGCCGAAGCGACGGCTACCGCTATGGCTGAGCAGGGCCAGATAGGTGCCCGGCGGGATGCGCCCCGACGGCGTGTCGAGGGTTGAATGCACGTGCAGCGCGCCGAACTCGACGAAATGGTTGCCGGAGCCGCTGGTGCCCAGTTGCCGCCAGGCCAGGTCGCGGAAGCGGCGGGCGACAGGGTGCTCGTTCCAGGCCGGATCTTCCAGCACCTCGTGATCGCGTGGCGGATCCCATTCCGCGCCCGTGCCGAAGCGTGTCTGTTCTTCGAGCACTTCGCGGAAGAAATCGCGGCGCTGATCGAGGATTTGCGGTGAAGCGTTGAAGACGGTCATGCGCATCCGGCAGGCGATGTCCACGCCCACCGCATAGGGGATGACACTGTTATGCGTCGCCAGCACGCCGCCGATGGGCAGGCCATAGCCCTGGTGCGCGTCTGGCATCAGCGCCCCTTTGAGCGCCACCGGCAGGCGCACGGCGCGTTTCATCTGTTCCAGCGCTTCCGGCTCGATGCCCTCCGCACCCCAGACACGATAGGGCGCGGCATGGCTCAGATCATAGCCACCAGAGGCGGGTTCGCGGCGGCGCTGTTGGGCGATCAGTTCGCTGGCAACCGGCCCATAGAGGGGATCGCCCGCATAGTCTTCCGGCGCAGCCAGCACATCAGCCAGCTCGTCGAGCACATCCTCTTCGGATACACCCTCGGCGATAGCCTGTTGGGCGGCGTGCAAGGCCAGGCCGATCACTTTGCCCGGCGGATATCCCAGTTGCAGGATGGTATTGCCGTCCATGTGTCGCCCCTTTCTGCTCTCAGGGCCTGGACGCCGCGCAGGGTCTGCCGGGGGAAACGCGGTCTGTGCGAGAAGGAGCCAACACCCACAATACCCTGCCGTGCCACCGCACTCCCCGCACAGACCGCCCCGACATATGCGATGCCTGGCGACGCGCTGCGCCCTGTTTGGTTGGTAAGTTGATGCCCCTGTGATCCCTCAGCGTGCGACAATTCCATTACTCATCCAGACAACCGGTCGCGGCGCTGTCTCATTCCAGTACGGCGGGGCTACTGTCCAATGATCTCGTGACGATGCTGTTCGGTGGAATGGCATCCGCCATCCCCCGATCGTGAGTTGCCTACGGTCTGAGGGGACGGATGCGAGTCGGTCCGTGCCGCGCACGGCTCAATGAAGTCGTTGGCAGACTGCTTTACCATGGTTCTCCCTCGCTACAATGCTGATCGGAGCCAGCGTCTGCCCCGCGCCCATAGGCGAGCGCTGCGCCATCCCCGCCGGTGAGGGCTGGATAGGGCGCATCAATCATCGCCTGGGTGCTGTCAAAAACGCATTGCAACATACTCGCACCTCCCCTGTGGCGCTATGAGCAACCGATGCCAGGAATGCCCCTGTTCGCTTTGTGCGTCCTGGCGATCCGCACAAAAAACCGGGGCGTGGAACCTGTCTGGTGATCCCACGCCCCGGTGTCGGGTCGGAAGCCGGTGTGATGCAGAGGCCTGCCGCTATGGACATCCCCCCGCCTCACGCAGGGCGTGAGACCACAAGGTCTCGTCAACAACGCTGTCAAAGAGCGAGCTTCCAGTCAACGAACGGGCATCATGCCAGGCATTGGCGTAGCCCAGAGATAGCCAGAGGGCCTGACCCTGGTGGCAGCGCGCGCTGCCTGTCTCGCCAATCGTAACCGGTGAACCGGCTTGCATGATCCCTGTCCTTCCGCTGAAATGCTCAGGAGCACCGCCCGGTGCTCGTCGTTCTGTGTCGGGCACCTGGTGTTGCTGCGCCCACAAACGCCAGCCGGATGGCTGACGGTTTTGCCAGTTTATCATAGCGCCGGGAGAGAGTCAATGGCCAGACGGCGAGTCGCGCGGCGGCAATGGCTCGACGATGACCGCTTCCGGATCGCCGGGATCGCGGGCGGGAATGAAGGTGTCGTCTATGTAGCGCTCCATCCACGAAAGCTGATAATAGGCCGGGCGGCCTTTCCAGCCGTTGTCATAGCCGGCGATGTTCACCGCCCACCAGTATTCCTCGTCGTCGGGCGTCCAACTGATGTCGGCGATGTAGATGGTGACCATCAGCCCTACCCAGGGCCGCCAGTGTTGCGCCGCGTAACGGTACGCCCCCACCAGATAGGCGGCCTGCGTTTCCTCGTCCACGGCGTGCCAGTGATAGGGCGAATCCGGGCGCGGGTCGGTCGTCCAGCCGACTTCGAGCAGCGCCACCTGTTTGTGTGCATCACCTGCCGCGACCATGATGCCGCGCATGTCTTCCACATGGCGGAAGACCATCCAGCGATGCCCCAGCTCGCGCTCGGCCTCGTCGGGCGACATCTCCGGCGGGTACTTGTAGCCGGGGGCATTGAGGCCCAGCACGTCGAACCAGGGCGACGCCCCCGCCGCGTACATCATGCGCAGATAGTCGGTGTCGGGGATGGCTTCGGGCAGCCATGTGCCGGTGGGGGCCAGCCCCGCGGAGATGATGATCGCCCCTGGGTCGGCGGCGCGAATGGCCTGGGCGCAGACGCGCAGCAGCGCCACATAGCCCGCCGCGTTGGGCGGGTGGCCGAGCCATTCGCGCTGTAGATTCGGCTCGTTCCACACCTGGTAGGCGGCGATGCGACCCTGGTAGCGCGCGGCGAGCGCCCTGCAGAATTCCCCCCAGGCAGCCAGATCAACGGGCGGCTGATCGGGTGCTGCGGGCACGATCACCGCCCAGTCGGGCGGGCCGTCCAGCCGGGCCACCAGCTTTAGCCCGCGATAGGCCACCTCATCTACCACTCCATCGGCTTTGTCCCAATGCCATTCGCCGCGCACCGGCTCGATGTTGCTCCACGAAAAGCGCTGCTTGACGTGCGTGAACTTCATCAGGCGGATGTTGTCCAGGTCGAGCGTGCGCATGGTCTCGTTCCACCACAGAAAGGCGTGAATGCCGTAGGTCAGCGAGGGGAACGCCCGCTCGGTGACCGCTTCCGGAGCCAGGTCGGTGGGGATGGGCGGCGTGACGGTAGGGACGGGGGGCGACCCCGTGTCCCCGCGCATCAACCAGGCGATACTGCCGCCGCCGAGCGCGATGAGCGTGGCCAGGGCGGCCAGTATCAGCCGCCAGCGCGCGCCAGAGGAAACAAACGGTCGATCTGTCACGGGGTATGCTTCTCTTTTCGCAATCCGGGCAGAGTACCTGCAAATCCTGTCGGGCAGGGGTGTGGTTCTGCTGCACCCGGAACGGCGTTTCGCACCACACCGCCACCTATCCTGCCCTCCGCCAGCAGGCTAAGACAGACTTCCGAAGTCTTGAAGACTTCGGAAGTCTGCCAGTCCTGCCCAATCAGGTGCCTGAAAGACTCAATCGCCTAACGCTCGCGGAAGTTGTAGCTGGCGATCACCTCATAGGCCGGCGCTTGTCGCCACTCCGGACGGATCAACGAGTAGGGCACGTTGTCGTTGGTGGCGTCCCAACCGGCCTGCGGGCCATAGTTGAGATTCCAGATCCACGCCAGCCACACGAAGCCCCAGCTCTCCATGGCCTCGATCGCTTCGCCGATAAACTGCGCCTGTTCGGCCAAGGTATTGTCGTTGGCGAACTCGAAGCCACGGGGATAGCCGTTGAGGTCTTCGGTAGTCGGCCAGCCAAACTCGGTGATGCACAGTTTCTTGTTGCTGCCCGCCTGCTGAATGCGCTGCGCGTAGCCGTTGAGCGTGCTGTAGAACGACCACGAGTGGTGCGGGTTGTCGAATGGGCCACGGAACGTGGCGCGCGGGTCGTTGGGCACCTGATTCCAGGGCACATTGGGGCCGATGTTGTAGCCGTTGTGATGCGCGCCGACGCAGTCGGTCGTCTCCAGCATGCCCGCCTGGATCAGCATCTCCATATAGACGAAATCGTCATACGCGCGCACCCCGTCGTTCCAGCCAGTCGGCGAGAGCGCACCGCTGATGACGATGATCCCCGGATCAACGGCTTTGATCGCCTTGTAGGCGGTGCGCAGCAGGCTGACGTAATTCTGCGCGTTCAGCCCATAGATTGACGCCCACTCGCGGTCAATGTTCATCTCGTTCCACACTTCGATGGCGTGCACCATGCCGGGATAACGGTAGAGCAGTGTGGTGATGAAATTGGCGTAGGTCTGCGGGTCGGCGGGCGGGCCGACTTCGTCCAGGCGCTGATTGCCCGGCTCGCGCGCCCAATCCGGCGCGGTGACGATGCTCAGCATGACCTTGATGTCGTATTCCTTGGCCAGGGGTAGCGACACGTCCAGTTCGCCCCAGTTGTACACGCCCGGCTGTGGCTCGACATCTTCCCAGCGCACCTGCTGCTTGATCCAGCCCAGTTTGAGCTTGTCGCGCACTTCGCCCATCCACAGCTTGTGGATCTCCGGATCGATGTTGGGCTGCACCTGAATGCCAAGCTGAAAGCCGGTCACTTCGACCGGGCGCAGGGTGGGCGTGGGCACAGGCGTGGCAACCTGCGCTCGCGCCGGCGCGGATTCCCCGGCAGGCGCGGCAGCGGCGATCATGGGCTGACCGGTAGCAGATCCACCCTGCCCCTCACCGGCAGCGGCGGGCGCGGCCTGTTCGTCCCCGGCAGAGGCTGCGGCCTCGGCAGGCGCGGCTGACTGTTCCTCAGCGGGACTTTCGGCACGAGGGGGTGCAGCCAGCACCGCCGCCGCTATCTCCGGAGCGGGCGCAGCAGCGAGTTCCTCGACATCAGCGTTGGGCAGAGCGGCCACGCCGATCTCCTCGTCTTCGCCCACCAGACCAGTCGCGTAATAGATGCCGGCGAAGGTCAGTGCGCCCATCACCAGCGTGATGCCCAGCCAGACCAGCACAAAGCCACGTATCTGTCGCTGGCGCGTCAAGGCAGCCGAAGTGTGCGTCATGAGCCATTCCTCCTGTTTGGTCTTCGCCTCGATTGTAGCGCAAAAGCGCGTGCCACAGGTAACGCTCGCCCTACGCTATGCCACGCGCCGCTGTGTCATAATCCGGCGCTTTGGGCGCGGGTCGGTATAATCTTATCGTGGCATGTAGAAAACTCGCGTCTGGCCAAGGAGAAACTCCGTTGGGCTTTGAACGTACTTGCCAGCAGAAGCATTGCATTCGAAGAACTCGTATGGGGCGAAGGGAGAAACAGGCATGATCATTCTGCTCTTGAACGTGCTATCCATTGCCGGGCTGGCCATCGCTGGCTTCGGCGTATTCATGATCGCGCAGGCCCTATCGCGGGGTGACAACGTGCGACTGGGCGCCATGTTGACGGCGGTCGGCGTGGTGATCGCGGTCATCTTCTTTGTGTTGGGATCGGGTGTGATCGAGATTCAGCCGCAGGAAGTGGGCGTGGTCTTCAACGTGCTCAGCGGCGAACTGGCCGACACACCGCTCGACCCCGGCCTGCACATCATCATCCCCGGCGTCCAGGAGGTCACCATCTACTCAACCGCCCAACAGGAATACACGGTGTCGGGCATCCCCACTGAAGGAGCTGTGCGCGGCGACGACGCGGTGGTCGCGCTGACCAAGGACGGCCAGGAAGTGAGCCTGGACGTGACCATGATCTTTAGCATTGATCCAGCCAAAGTGAATACCGTGCATCGGCGCTGGCAGGATCGCTACGTCAACGGCCTGATTCGCCCCACCCTGCGCAGCGAGGTCCGCGCCGCGCTGACCAAATTCCGCGTAGAGGAAATCTACAGCGGCGACCGCACCTTGCTGGTCAACCAGATTGAGGAGAACATCCGCGCCCTGATCGAGCCCGAAGGCTTCACCTTGACCAATATCCTGGTGCGCAACATCCGCTTCTCGTCGGAATATGTGGCGTCTATCGAGCGCAAGCAGGTTGCGCAGCAGGAAGCGCTCGAAGCAGAGTTCCGCGTCGAGCAGAAGCGCCAGGAAGCTGAGCAGGCCCGTGAATTGGCGCGCGGTCAGGCCGACGCTGCCCGCATCCGCGCCGAGGGCGAAGCCGAGGCCCTGCGTCTGATCAACGAACAACTGGCGCAGAACCCCTTGTTGCTGCAATGGCGTTACATCGAGCAACTGGGCGACGACGTGCGCCTGATCATCATCCCCTCCAACAGCCCCTTCCTGTTCGACCTGGAGGCGCTGGCCGCTGCCGGTGGCATTGCTCCGATCCCAACCCCGACGCCGACCCCAGAACAGTGATCGGCTGGAAAGAGCATCTGCAGAACGAAACGGGCGCGAGGAGAATTCCCCGCGCCCGATCTGCTTTTGGCGTCACCTGTTGTGAGGCCGCTAGCCGCACTTATCCAGGTCGCGCCACTTGGCGACGATGTCGGTATCCACCGTCAGCGCGTCCGCGCCTTCGGGGACGGTGACAGTCAGCTTACGGTTGGCGATCTCCTCGCACTCCGGCCCTTTTTCCACGGCGTTCCATGTGCCGCGCACGTACTTGTACTCGATGGCGGCGCTCTCTGGTAGTTCCAGCGTGATCGTCCAGTGTTGATCGTCGATCTGCGTCATCACCAGGCCCGCCGGGTCCCAGCGCGGCAGGTCGGGCGTACCGAAGTCGCCGGCGATGTAAACCGCGCCCTCGCCCTCTTTGGTATAGTCGGGCACGGTCACGATGAACGTCACAGGAATGCCGCGCCGCTGCACTTTGGCCTCGCCCGCGCCAACCGGCTCCGATTCGTTGAGCGCCGTGTCAACGGCACTCACGGCGTAGGCATAGGTGTTGCCAGCGCTCACCGCCCGGTCGTAGTAGCGATTGTCGGCCTCGGCGAGCACATCGGCCAGGGCCACCGTCTCGCCCTCAAAGGTGCGGTAGACGCGGTAGGCGGCCACATCGTCCGACGGCGAGTCTTCCCAGGTGACGATCACCCCCGCCAGCGACGCCTGCAGAATCTCGGCGGAAGCGGGCGGCGCAGGTGCTTCGGCATCGTCGGGCGCGAGCACCGTCAGCGGGGGGAACGTCCCGTCGGGCAGAGCGACCACCGTCCACGTCTCGCCCGCGTTGCTGCTGAAGCGGGCCAGGTGCTCGAACTCACCCGCCGCGCTGACGGGCAGGGCGGCCTCGTAGACATCGGCGCCATCCTGTTCGCCCACATAGTGCATGGGCGTCCAGGCGAGCAGGTCGCCCACCTCGACTCCCGCGGGGAGCAAGGCCGCTTCGGCCAGCACTCCTGCCGCCGGGCCGTCGGCCTCGGTCTCGCCCGCGATGCGCACACTCGCGCGGACGGTTGTCGTCGCTCCATAGGCCAGGGTGATCTCGGTGGGCATGGCTTCGGTGACGAACGCTGTCTCGGTGATGGGCGCGCTGGGCACCGCCGGGACGCTGTCGCTCCGCTCGCCGACCAGCCCGTCCGCGCTGACCGCCGTCACAGCATAGAAGTAGCGATAGCCATTGGTGACAGAGGTGTCGGTGAAGCGTTCGCCAGCGATCATCGGGCTAACCGGCTCGAAACCGCCCGTCGCCACCGGACTGCGATAGACCAGATAGCCCGCCGCGCCAGGCACAGCCTCCCAGGTGACGACGGCGCGGCCATTCTCGCCCTGCGCGGTCACGTTCGCCGGCGGCCTGGGCGCTTTGAAAGCCGCATGGCGCTTGCCCGCCCAGATATTGCCCGCTTCGGCGTTCACGGTCACGGTCACCTGACCCTCTTGCACCGTCACCGGTGCGACTTCGGCCTGACCACGCAGCCGCAATTCGCCCTGAATGGCTCCGCCGACGCGAATGGGTATGCTCCGCCGCGTCTCCGAAACAGCGAACGCGGGCGACAGGGTGAATCCTTCCGGCAGCAGGCCGGAGACATTGAGCGTCACCGTCTGCGCGGCCTCGCTGTTATTGGCGACGACCAGCGCCGCATTGCCGCCAGCCCGATCCAGGCGCAGGAAGGCATAGATACCCCGCGCGTCGGCAGTCAGCAGGGTGATCAGCTCACCTTCGCGCAGGGCGGGGTTGGCGTGCCGTAGGGCGGCCAGCGTCTGGTAATAGGCGAGCATGTCTTCGTCAGGCGGGCCATAGGCATCGCCTGCGGTGTCCGGCCAGGGATAGGGCGCGCGGTTGTAGGGATCGTCCTGTAAGGTGCTGCCGTCGCTGACGCTGGGCGCGTTCAGCGCGATCTCGTCGCCATAGTAGATGGTCGGCGCGCCAGGTAGGGCGAATTGCAGCAGGGCCGCCAGCTTCTGGCGCTGCGTGTCACCGGCCACGAACAGCAGGCGCGACGTGTCGTGACTGCCCAGCAGGTTCATCATGGCGTGATAAGCCTGCGGCGGATAGTCGGACGCGATGTCCTGGATGATCCCATCGAGCTGACTGGGCGTCAGGGCATGCATGATGCGGTCGCCGTTGGCGTCGTTGTCGGTGAAGTCGGTATCGCGCACAAAGCCCAGGATGCCCCGCCGCAACTGATAGTTCATCACCGCATCCCACTCTTTGCCCAGCAACCAGCGGGTGGCGTTGCCCCACTCCTCGCCGATGATCACGCCCTCCGGGTTGACATTGCGCACGGCCTTGCGGAAGGCTTCCCAGTAGTCGTTGGCCGGGCCGCCTCCGTCAATGTCGCCGCCCACGTCCAGCCGCCAGCCGCCGATGCCCTCGCGACCCCAGGTGTTGACCACGCTGTTGCGCCCCAGGTAGAAGTACAGGCGCGGGCCATCGGCATCGTTGTTGATCTTGGGGATGGAGTCGAAGCCAGCCCAGGAGATGTAGTAAGTCGCGCCCTGCGGGTTGTCTACGCACGGCGAAGGCTGCTCACCTTTGGGCGGCACGAAGAAGAACCAGGTGCGGTAGGGCGAGTCCAGACTCTCGCACGCGCCGACTTCTTCATAGCGCCCGTAGCGGTCGAAGAAGGGGCTGTCGGACGACATATGGTTGAACACGCCGTCGAGGATAAGCACTATGCCGCGTTTTTTCGCCTCAGCGACCAGCGTGCGGAACGTCTCCAGGTCGCCCAGCAGCGGATCAATGGCTTTGAAGTCGGCGGTGTCGTAGCGATGGTTGGAGCGGGCGGCGAAGATCGGGTTGAGATAGATCGCCGTCACGCCCAGGTCTTGCAGGTAGTCGAGCTTCTCGATGATACCGGCCAGGTCGCCGCCAAAGAAGTCCACGTTCCAGCGCCCGAAATATTCGCCCGGCTGACGCGGATCAACGGGCGGTTCATTCCACGTCTCGTGGAAGATGGAGCGCAGCCCGTCGTAGAACTCCAGTTCGTCGTCGGCAGGGTCATTGGAAGGATCGCCGTTGCGGAAGCGGTCGGGGAAAATCTGGTAGACGACCGCGTTGCGCATCCATTCCGGCGTGTAAAAAGCCGGATCGTAGACGGTGAGTTGATAGCTGAGATCGGGGCTTTCCTCGTAGACTGTGCCCGGCCCGCCCTCGTTGGCAGGGAAGTAGACGCCGTCGGGGCGGTTGTCGTCTTCATAGTAGAGCGTCTCAGCACCTTTGTGCACCAGGAAACGATACCAGTAGATGGTCGGCGTATTGCCCACATTGAGCGGCGCTTCCCACAGATCGTAGCCGTCGGGCGTGCTGGCGACAACCGTCATCGGCAGCAGGGTTTGCGTCTGGGCGAAGTCGTTCCACACGCGCACGGTGACGGCGTCCACATCGCGCGTTGCCGTGCGGAAGCGCAGGAGCACTGTGCTGCCGACAGGCACCGGCCCGGTCGGGACACGGTAGAGATCGTCGCGGCTGTCGTGGAACAGGGCCGCGCGGTTGAGTCCGCCCGTCGTACCTTCCTGCGCGTGCAGCGGGCCGACGGGCAGCAGCGCGATCAGCAGCACGATCAGCCCCATCCGGCGAAGCAGAGAAATCCAATAGTGGCGCATGGCATGACTCCCCAAAACTCTTGTGACGTTCGGAAAGACGGTAGCCGTTTTCTCTTCCAATGGCCCGTAGTATACCAGTGGACGCCCAAGTTAGCTGTGTCCTCCCAGTCCCAGCGACGGTGAGCTGGTCGCACAGAAATCGCCGCTTTGCGGAGGGCCGGGCTTGGAGTACACTGGTGCACACACTGCCACGCCAGGCAGCGCGGGCAGTCCATCGCAGAACCAGAGTGAGCAAAAGTGTGGAGATGCCATGAGCGAGCAAGTGGCACAGACCAAAGCGACCAGAGTCCTGGTGACCGGAGCCGGTGGTTTCATCGGCCATCACCTGGTGACCTTTCTCAAGCAGCGCGGTTATTGGGTGCGCGGCGTAGATATCAAATATCCAGAGTTCGCCCCCACCGACGCCGACGAGTTCGAGCTGCTCGATCTGCGGCGCTGGGACAACTGTCTGCAGGCCACGCGCGGCATTGACGAGGTCTACGCGCTGGCGGCGGACATGGGCGGGATGGGCTTCATCTCCTCCAACCATGCCCAGATTCTGCGCAACAACGCCCTGATCAACCTGCATACCATCGAGGCGGCGCGCATCAACGGCGTGTCGCGCTACTTCTTCACCTCGTCGGCATGCGTCTATCCCGAATACCGGCAGATGGACGCCAACGTCACACCGCTGAAAGAAGAAGATGTGTATCCGGCGCAGCCGCAGGATGCCTATGGCTGGGAGAAGCTGATCGGCGAGCATCTGTGTCGTCATTACCGCGAGGAGTTCGGCCTGGAGACGCGCGTGGTGCGCTTCCACAACATTTTCGGGCCACTGGGCACGTGGGAAGGCGGGCGCGAGAAAGCCCCTGCCGCGCTGTGCCGTAAGATCGCCTATGCCAAGCTGACGGGCAATCCGGAGATCGAAATCTGGGGCGACGGCGAACAAACCCGCTCGTTCTGCTACATTGACGACTGCCTGAACGGCATCTACCGGCTGATGCGCTCGGACTACCACGAGCCGCTCAACCTGGGGCAAGATCGCATGGTGACGATCAATCAGCTTGCCGACATCATCGCTGAGATCGCGGGCATCGAGATCGTTAAGAAGCATGTGCCCGGCCCGCAGGGTGTGCGCGGGCGCAACTCCGACAACACCCGCCTGCGCCAGGTGCTGGGCTGGGAACCGGAGATTTCGCTGGAAGAAGGGCTGACCAGAACCTACGCCTGGATCGAAGAGCAGGTGCGGGCCCGGCTGGGAAAATAATGCCACACCTCAGGCTACACCGGGCAAATATTTACGTGGCAGTTAACGCGAAACAGAATGCCCTGGCCTGCACGGGCCAGGGCAACAGCAGCCGGCGATACCAGAGCCCAGGGCTCCGCGAAAAATAGAGAGCTTCAAGGTTCGCTTTCAGGAATCCATACGGATACGGTTTCTCTTGCCCACACTTGCCGAAAGCGCATGCCTTCCACCCTCAGCCCATCTTCTTCTGCTCGACGGTCAGCAACTACTATCAAACATGGCCGGAATCCGGTGATTCGCTTATCTTTAGACACATTCTGGACATTTACATGTTCGATCCGGATAGACTTCATTCCGGCCTCGTGTAGCAATGGCCACAGAGGATACTCCCAGGAATCCGCCGAAGCATAGAACCCGATTTGTCTACAGGAAGTAGACGGAATCAGTTGCGCAAGAGAGTAGTACTCGTCCCCCTTGGCTGGCTGACTCGCAAAGTACTGCAATCCACGGGGTAATTGCCGCGCATTGTAGAAGTCGCGATGTCCGTTTGCCAACCAGATCAGCGCGGCGATCACCAGCAACAATTCGAGGCCGGAGACCAACCATCGGTGCGATAGCTGGTCAAACGTCAAAGCCACAATAGGCGCGGCTAAGATAAAAAATGGCAAATGCAGGCGGCTATGCCAGGGTTGCCATTTGAATGCGGCGCAAAAAAGGACAAAGGTGCTCAGGACCGCCAGAGTGTACAACACGATAATGCGCTGGGTTTTACCGGATGCCGCATTCCCCAGAACAAAACCAAATGCCCACACTATGAGCAGCAAGTGAGCAGGATTCCCCACATGGTCCTCATCAAAGGCAAGTTTCGGGATGGCAAATGCCTCACCTGGCCACGTTATGCGTGGGTCACTGGGATTAATTGCCAGCCAATCGTGGAAAGTGTTGATACCCCGTTCCAGGGCGTTTTCTACCAGAGGATGCGAAGTTCCCATGTGCAACATCACATTCCGTAACAAATTTGAGGCAAAAGGGGCAATACCCCATGCTTCATTCCGATAGGTCGTGATCGTGTGGTCCGCGCCGTCGTCTTCTGTTGGTCCAAGAGCAGAGCCAAACGTAGCAAGGTTGCGACTCCAGTGTCCGACATTGACAATGCCGATCAGGGCAGCAATG
>DAOTZZ010000230.1:0-12837 GCA_034433965.1 Anaerolineae bacterium | reverse complement strand
TCTTGGTATGCGGAGTAAGCAGAGGGATGCGTTATGGACCGCATTGATCTGCGCAGTGACACCGTGACCTGGCCGACGCCGGAGATGCGCCAGGCCATGGCCGAAGCGGCTGTGGGCGATGATGTGTTCGGCGAAGACCCAACGGTCAATGCGCTGCAAGAGGCGGCGGCGCGGCGGCTGGGCAAGGAAGCCGGTCTGTTCGTCGCCAGCGGTACTATGGGCAACCTGGTGGCGATCCTGGCCCATTGTGGACGTGGCGACGAAGTGATCCTGGGCGACAGAGCGCACACCTTCGTCTACGAAGCGGGCGGGATCGCGGCGTTGGGGGGAATTCATCCGCACCCTGTGCCTGTGCAGCGCGATGGTACGTTGCCTCTGGAGGCAATTCGGGCGGCCATTCGGCCCGACAACATCCATATGCCAGTGACGCGGTTGATTGCCCTGGAAAACACACAGGGCACAGTGGGCGGTGTGCCGCTGACCAAAGAGTATACAGACGCGGTAGGCGCAATAGCCCGCGCGCACGGTCTGGCGCTGCATATTGACGGTGCACGCATCTTCAACGCGGCCACGGCGCTCAATTGTGACGTGGCGGAACTGGTGGCGGCTGCCGATAGCGTCACGTTCTGTCTTTCCAAGGGCCTATGCGCGCCAGTGGGATCGGTGGTGGTCGGTTCGCGCGAATTCATCGTCCGTGCCCATCGTGCTCGCAAGATCGTCGGTGGGGGAATGCGCCAGGCGGGGATTCTGGCCGCGGCTGGTCTGATCGCTCTGGAGAAGATGACGGGCCGACTGGCCGAAGACCATGCCAACGCCCGTCGCCTGGCGGAAGGGCTGGCTGCAATGCCGCAATTCGAGGTGGACTTGGCGCAGGTGCAGACCAACATGGTCTTCTTCTCACTCAGGCCACAGGTGCCAATCACAGCATACGAGTTGGCCGAACGGCTCAAGCGTCATAACGTGTGGATCATGTGTATGGACGAACGCCGTTTCCGGGCAGTGACGCACTACTGGATTCGCCCAGAGCACATCGAACACACGCTCGCTGCCATCCAGCAGGAAACACCATGAGTGAAGACCCGCGCCGAATCGCCGATCCGGGCAACTCAGAGCCGGAAAGCCCACGTCGCCCGATGCAGCCGCGCCCGCATCGGCGTGTACCCTGGGGAACTCCCCAGGCCATTCCCAGGATTTCCAGTGACTGGGACGCAGAATACGAGGACGGCACGCCGCGCAGCCGTCGGCAAGACCTCGATCCGATCCTGGGCTACATCCTGGTAATGGCCCTCAGTGTAGGGCTGACGCCACTGCCCGCCAATACCCGCTATGTCGTGCTGTGGGGGGTGATGGCGGCCATGGGTGGGATGGCTTTTCTGCTGGGCACAGGCATCCGGCTGAAAGTAACCGATCCGGGCGACTTGTTGTGGGGGCTGGGGCTGGGGCTGTTCACCGGCGGCGCGTTGATGCTGGTGGGCACGGATGCCCTGGCGACGGCAGCCGAGCGCCTTTTCGCTGAGGGCAACCCGGAAAACCCGCTGCTGGACACCTGGATTTTCCAGGCCGCTGCTTTCACTATGCCCGTGGCCGAGGCACTATTCTTCCGAGGGGCCATGCAGCGCACCTATTCGCTGCCGGTGGTGGCCGTGCTGGCCAGTCTGTGGTCCGTATTGATGTTCTTCCCCAATCTGCATCTGAGCGACACACCCGCCGTGGGGCTGGTGTTCGGCTCGGCTATCGCGCTGCTCAATTTCCTGTACGGCTACGTGCACTGGCGACACGGACTGGCAGCCAGTTTCTTCTGTCAGGTCACGGCGGGCACGCTACTGTTGCTCGTGCCACGGCTGCTCGCCTGAGGTGCGCTGTTCACAGACCGCGTCGCTCCCAGATACGCAGTCGCTCCAGCCGACAGGTGGCCGGTACGCTCCTGGCATAGCAGAAGAAAGCCAGTGAGCCGGTGCTGAAAGTGCGGTCGGTGAAATTCAGCACCGTTTCGCCGTTGATGCTCAGGGTTATCTCTCCTGTCACCGTGGTCTCGACGGTCAGCGTATTGGTGGTTGCGCCGGTGCGGATGGCCGGATGCGGTGTCCAGTCCTGAATCTCGCGCCGGTTGGCATTGCGCAGGATCACTGCCGCCCGGTAGCGCCCGTCGTTGGAAATACCAAAGTAGATGAAGTTGAAGTCGTCCTGGTAGTGGAACCACAGGCCGTAGCGGGCCTCCTGGACTCCCTCTTCCACCAGTCTGACCTCGGCCTCGACACGGTAGTCGGCAAAGCGGGCATTTTCAACCGAACCCCATGAGAGGGCATAGTCGCGTTGAGCGATCTCGGTCAGTTGGATTTCGTAGGCCCCTTCGACGACTTGGTTGCGGAAGGTGCGATCCTGCCCTTCGTACCAGGTTAATTGGCTCTGGCCGCCGCTGAAATCCTCCTCGGCGATGAGCGCGTATTCGCGCGCGCCTGGCGTGGGAGATGGGGTGGGGAGGCTGGCCACCTCTGTGGCGGAAAGCAGCGTGACATCAAAGACTGCGTTCAGTCTGCCATCAGTGGAGCGTTCCGAGGCCATGCCTGCGCCCCAACCATCTGCCGCACGCAAGGTCACCAGCGCCTGCCCGACGACCTCTGTGCTGGCGAACCACTCGAATAGCGCTCCGGCGGAGCCGCTGACAATGGCGGCCAGTGGATCGTCGTCTCGTTCGGTGTTCAACCACTCGCGGAAGCCAATGCCCAGACTGGCCGCCAGCGCCTGCAGGCCGTAGGCTTCGGTGGCTTCATAGCGTGATGGCGTCACTGCCAGCACCCATAGCATCAGCTCGGAGGACTCCGCTTGCAGCGTGATTTCCAGCGGCCAGGCGCTCAGGTCGAATTGCTCGGCTACTTCTCCAGGGCGATTGGCCGGGTAGACCAGATAGGAATACGTTCCGGAGGGGTCGGCCAGCACCAGGAAAAGCTGCACGGGTCGCTCGTCGGTCTCAGCGAGCAGGGTCACAGCCGGGACGGTGACGCGCAGTCGTGGCCCTTCCGATAACACATCGTTGACCTGGAACACCTCTGTGGCGGGAGTTGCGGGTATCAGGGCAGGGGCTGGAGGAGAGGGGGTGGAGTTATTGGCGGCGCATCCGGTGAGCAGGGTCAGCAAGATGATGGCAGCCAGGCAGAAGCTTGCTGTGCGCGAAGTGGTGGAAGGGTCGCTCATGGGAGTCGTCGGCTCAGCTATGTTTGTGGGCGAAATACCCGTGAATCCAGCGCAGGGCCTCCAGGGCGCTCTCCGGCTGACGCCGCCCCGTCTCCAGTTGGCGACCGAGCGAGCTGTCGGTCAGGGCGCGCTCGGCGGCGTCCTCGGCCATCACACGGATCGCCTGGGCCAGGTGATGGCAGTCGGCGGGCAGGACAGGTTCGAGTTGTCGTTGGTGATAGAGCGAGAGAGTCTGCCAGTGACTGGTCAACTCGGCGCGCAGTGCTTCCGGTTCGATTCGCAGCAACTCTCTGGCTTCGAAAGCGCTCAGCAAGTTTTCGAGCAGGTGACGGGTGCTGGTTGTTTCCGATAACAAAATGGCGGCAGAGCGCGAGCCAAACAGGTGCGCCATGCTCTCGCGCTGCAGGTCGAGCGGGAATAGCTGTCCCTGTGCCAGGTAGCCGCCCAGAAACAGCAACAATTCCAGGCCCGTGTGTGGCACGGCATCATTGCTGATCAATAGCACGTCGGAGGGGCGGCGGCGCGCACTGGCAGTGGCGGTGTACAGGGCCGTCACCAACCGCCCGATCGCCAGGAAGTTATCGGCCATGCGCGCCCGGTCGTAATCGGATAGATTGCCGGTGAGCGTATCCAGCTCGCGGCGCAGACGATGCAGCGGCGGACGCTCTTTTTCGGCGTGATACACGGCGGCAATGTCGGCGAGCAGGTGCGCTGCAGTGTGAATTTGTTCGGCAAAGCCCAACAGATCGCTGCCGCCCATAACCAGGCGCAGCAACCAGGTGGCCCGCAGCAGCTCGCCTACCTGTTTGCCCAATGCGCTTTCCAGAAATTTCACGATGGCAGGCAGGTCCGCCAGAGGGACACCGCGCACGTAGCGGCGCAGCAATTCTCTGGCGGCGTCAGTCGTTTCGCTGTCCCAGGTGATGGTGGGCCACATGCGCGCGATGATCTTCGCGCCTTCCAGCCCGGCTTCAAGCAGATGATCTACCAGAGCAGCGCCGACGCGCAACGCATCGAGCGTTTGCCGATGGCGGGCGTAGTAGGCGAGCAGTTGCAGGACATTGGCTGTGCCCACGGTGTCAATCAGGTGATGATCGTTGAAGATCATGGTGGTCAGGCGACGGGCCGCATAGTCCTGATCGTCCGCCCACTGACGGCTGGTGAGGGCGCTCACATAGATCATGCAGCGCGGTTCCGGAGCCAGACGGCTGCCTTCCAGATGGGTGAGGGCCTGCGTCAACGCGTCTGGTGAGAGTGCCAGGTGCAGGAACAATTCTCCTGCCAGCGCGGTGAACTCCGTCAGGTGTTGCGGGCCAAAGAACTGCTCCTGATAGAATTCCAGTAACTCGACGGCGTCATAGTAGGCACCAGTCTGCAACAGCAGTTGGACGAGCACCCGCGGCCCAGGCGGGGCGAGCGTGCGCAAGCGCGTGAACTCGCTGAGTTCGTGCACTACCTGATGGATCATGTTCACGTAGCGGTCTGCCTGCGGCGACTGAGCCATGACCATCAGCGCCAGCAGCGACGGCGTATCCACCAGTTGAATGCGCTGCAGGTAGACGGCGCATTCTACCAGGCGGGCCAGCACCGGCATGCGGAAACCGTCCCCGAAAGGCCGCGCTCCTTCATCCAGCACGCGCGGGCGGACGGGTGGACACTGGCCGGGTTGCAGATAGGAGATAGCCGTCTGTGTGGCGGGTGGAAGTTGCCGCACGAAGTCCTGTTCCAGCAGCAGCCGGTGAAAATCTCCCGCGGGCAGGCCGTAGACCGCCAACAAGAAGAGGCTGTGTGCCAGGCGTGCGTGCTGGCAGGCCAGGCTCAGCGATTCGCGGACGATGTCGGGAACGATGGCTCCCAGCCCAAGGGCAGCCGGTGCTGCAGGAATCTGTTCCAGGAACGAGACTGCCTCGTCTATGGCACCCGCCGAAAGCCAGGTACGGACCCGGACACGCGCAGCTTCCTGTAACACGGCGCGCCACTGCCCGCGCGCGGTCTCCGGCACGCGCAGCATCCAGCGTTCCAGCAACCTGAAGACCATGTCCGCCTGACCTGCGGCAATGGCTTCGCTGAGGAAGCGGGCGAGTTGTTCGGCCAGCGCAGGCCGGGTGGCACAGATGGCCGGTATGACATCAGTGCTATCGGTCTCCTGCAAGGCCAGCGCAAAGGCCAGCAGATGGCGGCTATAGACCCAGCGCAACTCGTCGGTGAGGGTGGGATCGTTGCGCAGAATTTCGGCGACCAGGGCGCGGTCAGCGGGCTGACCTTCTTGCACAACCTGATCCAGTGCTGCGCGGCGGGCAGTCCAGGCGAGTGTCTGGGACAGGCTGTCGGACCGCCGCGCATGCCAGGCGACCGCGGTGGCCAGGCGATCGATTTCTTCGACCGCCAGTCCAGGATCCAGTCGTAGTTGGGATACGATGTAATGACTGTAGGGATGCGCGACTGCTGGCGTGAGCAGAGCGGCATTTTTCCAGTCGAAGACAACGTGTTGGGGAGGCGTTGTCCGCTGGCTCAGGAACTTGATGTCACCGCGCGTCACCATCGGGTCGCTGGCGTGCAGGGCGAAGGTGATCTCGGTGCGCGCTGGCGCGGGCAGAAGACTCAGCAAGCCCCACAGGAAATTGAGGCGCTGTTCGGCGGACGCTGGGCTGTTGACAATGGCCACGGGCCAGCGTTCGATGAGGGCGGCCAGCAATCCCTCGACGGCGGCGAAGGAGTCTCCGCAGGCGCTGAGCAGGGCGTTGATGGCGGCGGTGCGCGCGTCTTCGTCGGGCAGAGGGGGACAGTGCAAGACGAACGGCTGCAGATCGGTGCGCATTGCACTGAAGGATGGCATTTCCATGAGCGCCAGCGAGCGAAATGCCAGCACGTTACCGCCAAGCGCGTCGAGCGCCTGCCGGGGGGTGAGGACGAACAGCAGTTGTGGCAGACCTGCGTCGTTGCGCTGGGCTTTCACCAGGGCGAAGCTATCGCCTGCCCCCCGAAAGAGCCCCAGTGAGCCAGGCATTTCGGCAGTCGCTTCAGAGCGCAACGGGGGGAGCAGAGCGGCCAAGCGCAGCCATTCGGCGGCTAGTTCAGGCGTGATGCCAGGTGTGCGGGCCACAATGCCCGGATTGGCCGAAGGGCGGTTGCCTGGCAACAATAGATTGCCGAAATAGAAGCGTTCCAAGTGAAAAGTCCGTGGCTCGTCCACAGTCTTCAGTCCGCCGAGGTGATGCCCGCGCGGTATTCTTCGCCTATTGTACAGGATGCAGCGCGCTTGGGCGAAGTGAGAAAAGTGGCGAGTAGCTCTTTACGGCATTGGGTGCGTCTTGTGGGCCTGTGATAAAATAGCCGCCCGGCCAACGAAGTGAGGTAGCTGCCGTGGAAGACGATCGGATCGCCGAAGTGCCACAGGAAGACAGCGCGGTACTATGGACGGGCGCGCTGCCTTTCACGCAACACCCCGCAGTCGTCTACCTGGCGAGTCTGTCCGAAGGGTCACGGCGGACGATCTTCCAGGCGTTGGATACCATGGCGCGCCTGCTATCTGGCGGGCGGCTGGGTGCGTTCATGCTCAACTGGGCGGCGCTGCGCTACGAGCATACTGCGGCCATTCGCGCGCTGCTGGCAGAACGGTACAAGCCTGCGACTGCCAACAAGATGCTGTCGGCACTGCGCCAGGTGCTTTACCACGCCTGGCAGTTGGGGCAGATCAGCGCCGAAGACTATCAACGTGCGCGTTCGGTGCGCAGTGTCGTCGGCGACGTGTTGCCAGCCGGTCGCGACCTGGGCGCGGGCGAACTGGCGGCGCTGATGGCGGCCTGTGAAGCCGATCCCTCGCCGGCGGGCGCGCGCGACGCGGCAGTCATCGCGCTGATGTACGCAACGGGCGTGCGCCGTTCGTCGGTGGTGCGCCTGAATCTGTCCGACTACGACCCGGCGACGGGCACGCTGCGGGTACGCCAGGCCAAGCGGAACAAAGAGTATCTGGCCTATGTGGCGCAGGATGGTGCACAGCGGGCCATGGCCGACTGGCTGGCCGTGCGCGGGCCGGAGGACGGACCGCTCTTCTGGCCGATCACCAAGGGGGGCGACCTGATACCGCGCCGGATGAGTACACAGGCCGTCTACAACCTGTTGATCAAGCGCGCGCAACAGGCGGGCGTGCAACACGTTTCACCGCACGATCTGCGCCGTACCCTGGCGGGCGATCTGCTGGACGCCGGAGCCGACATTGTCACTGTGCAGCGCATTTTGGGGCATGCCAGGGTAGACACGACGGCTCGCTATGACCGCCGCCCGGAGGAAGTCAAGCGCAAAGCGGCGACGCTGATCCATGTGCCATATCGAGGTCGGCGCTCCGAGCGCTGACGCTGGATCAGCGCTGCGCCCGCAAGAATTCGCGCAGGGCGGCCAGGGCGCGGGCACGCATGGAAATGGTCATCTTGGCCTCGCGGGGCATTTCACCGTAAGTGATATTGTAGCCGTCGGGCTGGAAGATGCTGTCCCAGCCGAAACCGTGCGTGCCACGTGGCCGATCGGTGATGGTGCCGGTAGCCTGACCCGTGAAGGTGTGCAGTTCGTGTCCGTCGTACAGGCACAGCACCACGGTGGCGATGGCGCGCCGGTCTTCCCAGGCGTCGAGTTGACGGCACAACCCTTCCTCACCCACTGTCCCCAGCACCCACTTGATCAGCGCGCCGGGGAAACCTTTCCAGGCCACAATGGCCAGCCCTGTATCCTCCACCAGAACGGCCTGAGAGCCAAGGGCGGCGTAGGCGGCGCGGGCCTTATGCGCCGCGACCTGAGCCGGATCGAGCGACTGGATTTCGGGAACGTCGAGCGCCACTCGCGCAGTCTGTACGCCGCAGGAGTGCAGGCCATCGCGGATTTCGCGGTATTTCTCCTCGTTGGACGAGACAAAGGTCAACTGGGTGATGGGCATAGGCCCTCCCGCACATTATTGAAGCACGCGGGCCAATTGTAGCAGGCACGTCGCAGATGCCAAGCCCTGCCATGCTGCGTGATACTTGTCCAATGGATGTTCGCTACAGGTCACCTGACACCTGTCCGGACATCGGGTATCATGAAGGCAGAACCAAGAGATTTTCTTTAAGGACGGCTGGTATCAGGAGAGACAGGAAACCATGGAGACTTTGACGCTCGACGAGATCAGGCAAGCTCACCGCGTTCTGGCGGAATTCACCTATGATCTGCAACCGGTGCAGTATGGCTATGCCAACCGGACGCTGTACATTGACCTGAGCACGAATACTATCCGCAGCAAGCCGGTCACGCAGCAGATGAAAGATGTATTCACCGGCGGCAAGGGCTTCTGCCTGTGGCTGCTATGGAACGCCACCAAACCGACAACACGCTGGGACGATCCGGAAAACGAGATTGTGATCGCGGGAGGGCCGATTGGCGGCATCACGGCCTATCCGGGTTCGGGGAAGTCCACCGTGGTGACCATCTCACCGCTGACCGACTCGGTCATAGACAGCAATGCAGGCGGCTACTTCGGCCCTTATCTTAAGTTTTCCGGCTGGGATGCGCTGGAGGTGCAGGGAATCGCCGAGCGCGACGTGATCATCGTCATTGACGGAGATGAGGGACGCGTCACCATTGAGGAAGCGCCTCTGGAGGACATCAATACGCACCTGATCGGACGACAACTGACGGAAATGTACGCCAGAGACGAGCGTGACAAGCGCAGTGTGTCGGTCGTTTCGACGGGGCAGGGGGCGGAGTATTCGCGCTACGCCGGGTTGAACTTTAGCTGGTACGATGTGCGGCGCAAAGAAGTGCGCGTCAAACAGGCTGGACGTGGCGGTTCGGGGCGCGTCTTTCGGCACAAACGCATCAAGGCGATCGTCGTGCGCTACAGTCAGATGCGGGGCGATAGCAACCACCCGGCTGATATGGAATTGATCCGCAAGGCGGGCGCGCGCATCAACAAAGAGATCGCCGAACTGGACAGCAAGCAAAACAACATGCGCAAGGTGGGCACCGGCCATCTGCCGCCGATCATGAACGAATTCGACCTGCTGCCGGTGCATAACTATCGCTATGGCTCGCATCCGGACGCGCGCAACCTGGACACTTCAGTGTGGGAACGGCTGTATACGCAGGGCATGCCGGATGGCTGCTGGTATGGTTGCACACTGTCGTGTGCGCACGGGGTGGATCACTTTCACCTGCGCACCGGCCCGTACAAGGGGCAGGTGGTATTGGTAGACGGGCCGGAGTATGAGACGATTGCCGGTGAGGGGTCGAATATCGGCGTTTTCGATCCGCTGGCGATCATCGAGATGAATTTCTACTGCGACACTTATGGCATTGACACCATTTCGTTTGCCAATTCAGTGGCCTTTGCCATGGAGTGCTTCGCCGAGGGGATCATTGACGAAGAAGTCACCGGCGGTCTCAGGCTTACCTGGGGAAACGCTGAGGCGGTGTTGGAACTGCTGCATCAGTTGGCGCGGGGAGAAGGGTTCGGACATATCGTCGGGCAGGGCGTGCGCTACATGAAGCGCCTGTTCGTGGAAAAATACGGAGCCGATCCACAGTTCGTCCAGGACATTGGCATGGAAGTGAAGGGGATGGAAATCTCCGAGTACATGACCAAAGAGTCATTGGCGCAACAGGGTGGCTATGGCATGGCGTTAAAGGGCGCGCAACACGACGAAGCCTGGCTGATCTTCATGGACATGGTCAAGAAGGAACTGCCTACCTTCGAGGCCAAGGCCGAGGCGTTGCACTACTTCCCCTTGTGGCGGACATGGTTTAGTCTGCACGGGCTGTGCAAGTTGCCCTGGAACGACATCACGCCAGCCAACAATAAGGAGACCGCAGAGCCGAACAAAGTGCCGGAACACGTCGAGAACTATTGCTGGCTCTATGAAGGTTTGACTGGTAAACCTACCCGCCCAGAAGATCTGATCGCGCAGTCGGAGCGGGTGTATAACTTTCAGCGCCTGTTCGCTTTGCGGCTGGGCTTCGGCACGCGCGAGCACGACTATCTGCCATACCGGGCCATGGGGCCGGTGACCGAAGATGAGTATCAGTCGCGTGCTGAGCGCTACGACCGGCAACTGCGCGAGGAGGTGGGTGTTGACCCGGTGCAGATGACTGTGGCCGAGAAGATCGCTGCGCTGCGGGCCTACCGTGAGCAGCGCTATGAGCAGTTGATGGATGCTGTGTACAAACGGCGGGGCTGGACGCCCAACGGCATCCCGACGCTGAAGAAAGTGCGCGAACTGGGGATTGATTTCCCGGAAGTTGTGGCGCTGCTCAAGGAGCACGGAGTCGAGGAATAGCAATGCACCGTGCGCGGTCTTACTGTGCTCAGAGCATCCCGTCAAAAAAGAAGCCTCCCCGCGTGGGAGGTTTTTTTTTGTGCCGAGGCCCAGACTTGAACTGGGGACGCCTTGTCACCGGGTCAGTTGATGGTTCAAGTCAGCCCGTGCGCTTGAAGAAGCGCTCCGGATCGATGTCGACAATGCGACCGCGTGGTGCTATTGGCGGCGTGGTCGGGGAACGTTCCAGCTCATAGGCCGTCAGCGCGCGCTTTTGTCGCTCCCAGTCCTGATTGGCATAGTAAGCCAATGTTTCAGGAGAACTGTGGCCCAGGATTTGGGCGACCAGCTCGCGCGGCAGGCCAGCGTCGAGCAGTTCCTGCGCGCGCAGGTGTCGTGCCGAGTGCGGGCCGTGCATTTCCCCACAGACTTGCTTACACAACCGCTTGAACATCGTCTGGATGCTGGCTGCCTGCAGCGGCTGGTACCGACCAGCCCAACGTGCTGGGGGGAGCCTGTTGAGAATTGAGCAGCACAGATGCTCCACTTATCCTTTTAGACTTCCAGCAGTCAGGCCACGGATCAGTTGACCCTGCGCTACTATGAAGACCAGAATCATGGGAATTGCGGCGAGCGCTAGCCCAGCCATCACCACCGTATACTCCGATCTGAGTGTGCTCTGAAAAGCGGAAATTCCGATGGTGAGCGTGCGCAGCTTGTCCGACTCAATGAAAGTCAGGGCGAACATGAACTCGTTCCAAGCCCGCATGGCCTCAGTACCCTCTGCGGGCCTATGGGCTGAGAAACCCGGTGCGCTGACGTTCCGTACTCACTCCAGTTTCGACTTTCAGTACCCTCTGCGGGCCTATGGGCTGAGAAACACCTGTGCCCGTAACGTCGCCGACGCCCAGGCCGCGCTTTCAGTACCCTCTGCGGGCCTATGGGCTGAGAAACTGACGATATAGCGCTGTCTTGACGCGCAAGCGCACCTTTCAGTACCCTCTGCGGGCCTATGGGCTGAGAAACAGGCTGCGCGTGAGGGGGTAGATATTCCTGGCGGCTCTTTCAGTACCCTCTGCGGGCCTATGGGCTGAGAAACCGCTACTGGCGGCTCGGCGTGCAGCGGCCGAGCAGCCTTTCAGTACCCTCTGCGGGCCTATGGGCTGAGAAACGCGCAACCAGATCGCCAATCGTTCTCGCACTACATCATTTCAGTACCCTCTGCGGGCCTATGGGCTGAGAAACCAGGACGAGACGCCGCCATCAGCCGTTTCGATTGGAGCTTTCAGTACCCTCTGCGGGCCTATGGGCTGAGAAACCCGTCAAAGCTCACAAAAACCGAACTCGCATTTATCTTTCAGTACCCTCTGCGGGCCTATGGGCTGAGAAACGCAGGCTCTCTGTCGCGCTGGTCAGTACGGGTTGCCTTTCAGTACCCTCTGCGGGCCTATGGGCTGAGAAACGGAAAATTTCACGGAAAATTCTAGACTCGTCTAGACTTTCAGTACCCTCTGCGGGCCTATGGGCTGAGAAACTGGTCAACGCTCCGTTTCACAGACGCTAAACCTTCGCTTTCAGTACCCTCTGCGGGCCTATGGGCTGAGAAACTCATCGAACTGGGAAACATGGGAAGTCTGGCTGGACTTTCAGTACCCTCTGCGGGCCTATGGGCTGAGAAACCTGCGAAACGGCATTGATGAGAGCACCATGGCCCCCAGCTTTCAGTACCCTCTGCGGGCCTATGGGCTGAGAAACTCAGTCGTTTGTGTGCGGTTCGCGTGATTGCTCGGTCTTTCAGTACCCTCTGCGGGCCTATGGGCTGAGAAACGACGTGGGCTGTTCACTTGTGGCTCACCAACGATGACTTTCAGTACCCTCTGCGGGCCTATGGGCTGAGAAGCGATACAGAGAAAGCAACCTGTGAACAGTCCGAATCCTCTTTCAGTACCCTCTGCGGGCCTATGGGCTGAGAAACAGAGACCCCCGGAAGTTCCACCGGGAAAGCCCGAAACTTTCAGTACCCTCTGCGGGCCTATGGGCTGAGAAACCGCTTTCTGCACCTTTCATGAAGGTGCGCTGTCCGAACTTTCAGTACCCTCTGCGGGCCTATGGGCTGAGAAACCTTTATTTTCTATGTGGAGCCCACGCCAGAGCCCTCTTTCAGTACCCTCTGCGGGCCTATGGGCTGAGAAACCGGTTCGGTGATGGCCTCCACGCGCGCCTTGACGACTTTCAGTACCCTCTGCGGGCCTATGGGCTGAGAAACTCCAGACAGACGATGACGAGCAGGACGTGCGCCGTCCTTTCAGTACCCTCTGCGGGCCTATGGGCTGAGAAACGTTGCCCACCGACTTCCAGGACGTGC
>DAOTZZ010000229.1:0-14651 GCA_034433965.1 Anaerolineae bacterium | reverse complement strand
CAGCGCCAGGTCGCGGGCGGCGTTTTCGTCCCCTTCGCAGAAGACGATCACCGCGCTGCCATAGGGCTGCACCAGCGCCCCATACCCCAGCGCGCTGGATTGCTCGTTGCATAGCGCCTCGATCTGCCGGGCCGTGGGCACGTTCTCCCGCACCCCGCTCAGGTAGAGCGTGGTATAGCGCTGATCGGGCTGATAGCCCAGGCGGGTCAGGCGCAGCAATGCCTCGCTCTCGTTGATCATCCCGCCCAGGAATTGCTCCAGCACGTTGCCCTGCACACGCTTCTGCGCCTCGCGGATCGCTTTCTCTTTGGCCATCTCCAGGGCGCAGACCGCCGCACCGTGCCGCGTGATCAGCACGTCGAGCGTGTCGTAGGGTTCGTCGTGGCCGAAGATCAGCGAGAGGAAGCCGCGCCCCATCTTGCCCGCGACGATGGGGGCCACCAGGCGGCGCAGTCCCAGGTTGGGCAGGGGGATGGCGACAGGGTCGGGGCTGGCCTGCGCCACTTCCACGCGGTCGCGGAAGAGCGCTGGCAGGGGGTTGGTGTCGTACAGGGCGTCTTCGATGTCCGGCCACAGCGCCGTCTGCGTCAGCGCGCCCGCCGCCGCCAGCGGGTGCAGGCGCTTGTCCTGCACTACCACCGTCTTGCTGACCATGCCCGCAATGACTTCGATCAGCGCTTCCAGGCCGCGGTTCTCGGTGGAGAGCTGCAGGAGCTGCTCGCGGATTTCGTGCCCGCGCTGTTCCGGCGAAGCGGGTGTGCCCATCAACACCTGCGCCACATCGCGCTCGACGTGACGCAACTGCGCCGTATCGGGCAGGCGCAGCAGCGCCACGTTGAGTTCATCGGCGGCCTCGCAGGCGGCCTGCCCCACTTCGCCCAGCACTCCCACCGCGGTGACCGACAGATCCGCCAGGTCGCGGATCAGCCCCACCAGCGTCAACTTGTCGCTGAGCAGACGCAACGCATCCAGCGACAACAGCGCCAATTCGCCTCCGTTCAGTTCGGGGAAGGCGGGCGGGCGCGTGTTGAGCACGTGCACCCAGGTCACCGGGCGATCCACCGCTCGGTGCCCGGCCACGACAGTCGTGCCGACCGGCAGCGCCAGGCGGAGCAAATCGCGGATGGTCGGACGAGACGGACCAGACACAGCAACCTCTCGCACACTTGGCAAAGGGACGTGACCACAGGGCTTGTTAATAAGCGTTCAGGTAGCGCTCCAGTTCCCAGGCGCTCACCACGGGCAGATACTCTTTCCACTCCAGCCGTTTGGCTTCCAGGAAACGCTCGAACAGTTGCAGGCCCAGCGCCTCGCGGGTCAGATCGCTGGCCTCGAATTCGTCGAGCGCCTCGCTGAGCGAAGCGGGCAGCGTCGTCAGGTGCCGGTGACGCAGCGATACGGCATACAGCTCTTCTTCGGCGGCGGGTGGCAGAATCAACCCCTCGCGGATGCCGCGCAGCCCCGCGTGCAGCAGAATCGTGAAGGCCAGGTAGGGGTTACAGGTTGGGTCGGGGCAGCGCATTTCCACGCGCGTGCCCCGGCGCGCTGGTTCGGCCAGGCGCGGCACGCGCAACAGCGCCCCGCGGTTCAGTTGCGCCCAGGTGACATAGACCGGCGCTTCCAGACCCGACATCAGGCGTTTGTAACTGTTGACCAGGGGCGCGAGCACAGCACACATGGCGCGGGCGTAGGTCAGTTGGCCAGCCATGAACGCCTGCGCCTCGCCCGACAGGCCGTAATCGTTGCCGGGATCGGTGAAGCGATTGACGCCAGTCTTGAGGTCCTCGAACCACTGATGCACGTGCATCCCGTTGCCGGGAGCGTGCGCCAGCGGCTTGGGCATGAAAGTAGCTATGCGCCCTTCCTGCGCGGCAATGGCGCGCACGGCCATCCGCGCCGTGACGATGGCATCGGCCATGCGCAGGGCGTCGGCGGGGGCCAGGTCGAGTTCGTGCTGTCCACCGCCCACCTCATGATGGCTCGACTCGACGGCGATGCCCATGCTGCGCAGCGCGTCGCTCACCCGCTTACGGATAATGCGCGCCACCCCGTCCGACGTGTCGAAGTAGCTGTTGGCGTCGTCCGCCAGGGGCTGTGCGCCAGAAGGTAACTCGCGAAACAGGTAGAATTCCAGTTCGGGCGCGATCATATATCGCGCGCCCATTTCGGCGGCCTGTTCCAGAGCACGCCGCAGCGCCCCGCGTGGATCGCCGAGGGATGGCTGTCCGTTGGGCGTGTAGACATCGCAGAAGACGCGCGCCGTGCGCCCGACTTCGGGACGCGGGGGTTCCCAGGGCAAGATGGCAAACGTCGCCAGGTCGGGCACCAGGTACATATCGGACTCGACGATGCGGGCGAATCCCTCCATCGCCGAGCCATCGAACCAGACGCCCCGCTCCAGCGCTGCCGCCAGACCGTCGGCGTCAATCACGACGGCTTTGTGCATTCCTGCCACGTCGGTGAACAGCAATTCAATGGAGCGCACATCCTGATCGCGGATGAGCGCAAAGATATCATCCGGTTTGGGAGCGGGTGAATTGGGCATTGTGCATCTCTTGGCCAGCGGATCGTCCAGTTTGAACATGATTATAGCAGGTTACTGGCCAGGGCTTTTGTGCGATTTGCCCAGGTGTTAAGCGAACCGTGAGCAAGGCTTGTTTGGAGCGCCATACAGCCGTATACGGCATCTCAAAAATTCATGAAAAGTTGCCGATCCTGCCTGCATGTCTGTTGACTTTACTTTTATAGTATGCCATAGTAGGGGCGTCTGAGCCTGTCGCTGCACCCGGCGACTCTCGGTTGTGCCCGCCTCTTCCTCCCGCCTCCCTCATCGTCGCCTCTGAGGAAATCTGGCGGGTTCGTGACTGCAGCGGCAGCGTGGGGGCCTGGAGGGGAGGAACATGAACGACAACCGGAGGGGCCGTTGCTGGGTTTTCAGGACGGCGTTCGCGCTGGCGTTGCTGGCGCTAGTGGTGGCAGCCTGTGGCGGCGATGACGACGGCAGGAAGGCCGCCCAGCCGTCTTTCAAGGTGGGCATTCTCAACCCGATAGAGTTGTTCAATCCGTCGGTAGAAGGGTTCAAAGCGGGTATGACCGCCCTGGGGTACGTCGAAGGTCAGAACGTCACCTATGTGTACGATGGGCCGATCGGCAATTTTGACGAAGGACTGCAGTCCTATGCCAGCACGCTGGTCGAACAGAAGGTTGACCTGATCTTCAGCATCACCACGCCGGCAACGGTGGCGGCGCAGCAGGTGGCCGGGGACACTCCCATCATCTTCACCCTGGTCACCGATCCGGTGGGGGCCGGTTTCGCCGAAAGCTGGGCACATCCCGGCGGCAACCTGACCGGCGTCTCGGACGCCAACCCGGACTCGCGGCGTTTGCAGTTGCTCAAGCAGGTACTGCCCGATATGAAACGGGTCTACCTGCCTCTGGATACGAACATTCAGGCAGTGCAATCGGCGCTGGCCGATGTGCAGTCGGTGGTGGATGACCTGGGGGTCGAACTGGTGCTGCGCGAAGTGCACACGTCCGCTGAAGTACGTCAGGCGATGACCGAGATTCCCGACGACGTGGACGCGGTGATCATTCTGCCCGACGTGACCACTAACGAGTTCGCGGCGGAATTCGCGGCGGTGACCATGGCCCGCGGCATTCCCTTCTCGACGCCTACCACCCCGCACACCGAGAATGTCTTGCTGAGCTACGGGGTGGACTTCTATCCGGCGGGTGAGCAGGCGGCGCGGCTGGCTGCTCAGGTCTTGCGTGGCACCAAACCCGGCGATCTGCCGGTGGAATCGCTCGAATTTGCTCTGATGGTAAACTTGCAGGCCGCTGAGGCGTTGGGCGTGACGGTGCCCGATGCCATCCTGATGCAGGCGGATACCATCATCCGCCCGCCCGCGCCGTAGGGGTGCGGGCCGCGGTGCGGTCATCCTGCCTGCGTCCGAGGTCTTGAGGGAGAGGAAGTATGCTGAAGAGCCTTCGTGCACGACTGACCCTGATCATGATTGTGCTGGCGGTGCTACCTACCCTGCTGGCCGGTGGTGCCGCCACCTGGCGTGGTTTCTCGGCGCAGCGCCAGAGCGCCCAGGACCTGCAGGCTGAAGTGGCGCGGCGCGTGGCCGGTGACGTGGAGCAGTTCCTCACCGAAAACACGCGCACCCTGGAACAGTCGCTCCAGAATGCGGTGCGCACTGCCGCGGGCTGGGACCCCACCATCTCTCCCGACAACCCCGAAGAGATGATGCTGATGCAGGCCTTCGCTTCGAACCGCGGCCTGTCGGAGCTGGCTTTGCTCGACGAGCAAGGCCAGGAACTCTTCCATCAGGCGCGGCGCAGGGTGATCTCTCCCGACGACCTGGCCAACCGGGCCGACGACGAACTCTTCCGCATCCCGGCCACGCAGCAACAGGTCTACTATGGCGCGGTCCGCTTCGAAGAGAGCACGGGCGAGCCATTGATTGACATCGCCATCCCCTATGTAGACCTGCGCTCCGGCAAGGTCACGCGAGTGATGATCGCCACGCTGCAACTGGCTCCCGTGTGGGAGACGGTGTCCTCGGTGTTGCTCTCCGAGGGCCAGGATGTGTTCGTGGTGGATAGTCGCAACCGGGTGGTAGCACACGGCAACCCCTCGGTGGTGCTCAGCGGCACGACCTTCGAGGTGCCGGAGAGCTTCGGCGAGCACACCGGCCTGGGAGGCGAACGGGTGGTGCTGGCCTACGAAAACATTCAGCTAGGAGCACAGACCTTCAGCGTGGTGGCGCAGGTGCCCACCTCGGTGGCTTACCGCGCTGCCTATGACGCTTTGACGACCACCGCCCTGACTGTGGTCGCAGCAGCTATCCTGGCCACAGTTGTAGGTCTGGTGAGTGTGGCGCGCCTCAGCCGCCCGCTCCTTGCGCTGACCAATGCAGCGCGGGCGCTCGGTGCGGGCGACCTGTCAGCGCGCGCGCCAGAGACAGGCGGTAGCGAGATCCGCACCGTGGCCCGCGCACTCAATGACACCGCTGCCCGCCTGGCCAACATGATCGGTAGCCTGGAAGCGTTGGTAGACGCCCGTACCCGCGACCTGCGCCTGGCGGCTCGCGTGGCGCAACAGGCCGCGGCCATCCTCAACCCCGACGAGCTGCTGCCGCAGATCGTCGAGCTGACCAAACAGAGCTTCGACCTCTATCACGCTCACATTTACCTGCTGAACGAGACACAGGACAGACTCGTGTTGGCTGCCGGCGCGGGCGACGTGGGGCGCGCCATGCTGGCGCGCGGACACAACATCCCGCTGAACGCGCGCAGTCTGGTGGCGCGCGCCGCTCGCGAACAGCAACCGGTCATCGTGGCTGATACGGCCAACGATCCCAACTTCCTGGCTAACCCGCTGCTGCCCAACACGCGCTCGGAAGCGGCCTTTCCCCTGGTGGCACGCGGGCGTCTGCTGGGCGTCCTGGACGTACAGTCCGACCGCGAGGATCGTTTCGGCCCCGACTTGCTGGACGTGTTCATGACCCTGGCCGGTCAGATCGCCGTTTCGCTGGAAAACGCCCGTCTGTTCCGCGCCACCGAACAGGCCAGCCGTCACGAGCAGACGCTGAACGCCATCACCCAGGAGATTCAACGCGCCACCAGCCTGGACGAAGTGATCGCCACGGCAGCGCGGGCGCTGGGCAAGGCATTGCGTGCGCCGCATACGGCCATCGAACTGAAACTGACACCCGCCCCGCAGGACATTGAGGAACCTGTGGAGCACCATCAGGATGCAGTGCCAGCCAAATGAGAACCATAGGCAACTCAGGCGGGCAAGGCGGGGCCTGGTCGCTGCCCGCCGTAGAGACAGAATAGCTGAGCAGGGGCATAGAGTATGACTGGACAGGCAGATACGATCCGGTTCCACAGCGCAACGACGAGTTTCCGCCTGCCGTTCTGGCGGCAAATTCGCTGGAATCTGGCGCTGTTCTTCGTGTTGCTGGTGGCCATCCCCTCGTTGCTGATCGGATTGGTCATCTCGAACGAAGTGAGCGACATGGCACGCAGCCAGGCCATCCACCAGCTTGAATCCGTGGCGGAACTCAAGAGCCAGGAAATCACGCGCTGGCTGAGCGATAGCCGAGGCCGCCTGGGCGTGCTGCTGGCCGACGAGCTTACCTACAACCGCTTCCTGCTGCTGGCGCAGTTGGAACAGAGCGGCATCGGCTCGCTGCGCCGCACCTTCAACGAGCAGTTCTACGAAGCGGTGAAAGTAGACCCCACCTTTAGCGAGATTTTCTTCTACGACAAGACGGGATTGATCCTGGCTTCGTCGAACACAGGGCAGATCAGCAAGCGCGTGTCGCGTCAGCCCTACTTTGAACCCAGCCTCAAAGCTCCCTACAGCCAGCCGCCATACTATGAGCCGGGCACCAACCGCCTGACTATCGTGCTGACGCAGCCGGTGGTGGACAAAGGGCAGACAGTGGGCGTGCTGGCCGGGCGTCTGAACATTCAGACACTGGGTAACCTGATGACCGAGCGTACCGGTCTGGGCGAAAGTGGTGAGACCTACCTGATCAGCGCCGAAGGTAACTACATGCTCACCCCCAGCCGTTTCCCCGGCTATCCGATGGTGCAGGCGTATCACAGCCTGGGCATTGACCGTGCCCTGGCGGGCGAGAGCGGCATCGCCACATACGAGAACTATCGTGGCGAGACGGTCTTCGGCGTGTACCGCTGGGTGCCAGAATTGCAGTCGGCGATGCTGGCCGAAGTGGAACAGAACGAAGCGCTGGGAGCGTTGCAAGAGACACATCGCTTCCTGGTGGTGCTGGTGGCCGGGCTGGTGGTTGTCGCGGCTGCTCTGGGCGTGCTGTTGGCCGCCCGCTTCTCTGGCCCCATCACCACCCTGGCGACGGCAGCCGCGCGTATCGCAGGCGGTGACCTGTCGCAGCGAGTGGCGCTGCGCACCCGCAACGAACTGGGCATCCTGGCCCGCACCTTCAACGGCATGGCCGATCAGTTGCAGGACCTGGTGCAGTCGCTGGAGCAGCGCGTGGCTGCCCGCACGCGCGACCTGTTCCTGACGCTGCAGGTCGGTCAGCTTGCCACGCGCCTGGTGCAGACGGAAGAACTGTTGCCCAGCGTGGTGAACTACATCCGCGAACAATTCGACCTGTACTACGTGCAGGTGTACCTGCTGGACGAAGCGCAACGCTACGCCGTACTGGTCGCCGGGACGGGCGAGGTGGGCCGCGCTCTGCGCGAGCGCGGCCATCGCCTGGACCTGGGCGCGACGGCCATCGTGACCCGCGCCGCCCGCACGCGCCGTCCGGTGCTGGTCTCCGACACGACAACCAGCGACGTTCACCTGCCCAACCCGCTGCTGCCGGACACCCGTTCGGAAGTCGCCATCCCGCTGGTGGTCGGCGATGAGGTGCTTGGTGTGCTCGACATGCAGGCGGTGCAGCCGAACACCTTCCGCGAGGACAACCTGCCCGTGTTCGAGGCGATGGCCAGTCAGCTCGCTTCGGCCTTGAGCGCGGCGCGCGCGTACGAAGAGACGCGCCAGGCTATGGCCCGCGCTGACGCGATCAACCGCCGCCTGATCAGCCGTGTCTGGGAGGGCTACCTGGGCCGCCTGTCGAGCCAGGGGCATACGGGCGTCCATTACGATTTGCAGCGGGTGCGTCCGTTGCAGGGCGACGCTCTGCCCGCCATCTCACCGGGCAACGGTCGCGACGGCGACAACGCCCTGGTGCAGCCGGTCAAGCTGGGCGAGCAGGTCATTGGTACGATTGTCGTGGGGGAGGATCGTCCGCGCACCTGGACGCCCGAAGAGATTCAACTGGTGGAAGAAGTCGCCGCCCGCCTGGCCGCCGCGCTCGAACAGTACCGTGCCTTCGACGAAAGCGAGCGCCGCGCCGCCGACCTGGAGACGGTGGCAACGGTGAGTACCGCCGCTTCGACCACCCTCGATCCCGACGCACTGTTGCGCTCCGTGGCCAACCTGACCAAAGAGCAATTCAACCTCTATCACGCCCATATCTACCTGTTGGACGAGGTGCACGAAGCGCTGGTACTGGCGGCGGGCGCGGGCGAAGTCGGCGAGCAGATGGTCGCCGCCGGACACATGATCCCGCTGCACGCCGAGCGTAGTCTGGTGGCGCGCGCCGCCCGTACCCGTACCGGCGTGGTGGAGAACGACGTACTACGCGCGCCCGACTTCCTGCCCAACCCGCTGCTGCCCGAAACGCGCTCCGAGTTGGCGGTGCCCATGATCGCCGGCGACACGCTGATCGGAGTGCTGGACGTGCAGTCGGAGCAACCGGGGCGCTTCACCGACGAAGACGTGCTGATCCAGACCACCCTGGCCTCGCAGATTGCGGTGGCCGTGCAGAACGCCCGTCTCTACGCCGAGCAGGTGAACGTCGCCGACCGCCTGCGCGAAGTGGACCGCCTGAAGAGCGAGTTCCTGGCCAGCATGAGCCACGAACTGCGTACCCCGCTCAACTCGATCATCGGTTACGCCGAAATCCTGCTCGACGGCATTGACGGCGAACTGACCGACGAAATGCACGAGGACGTGGTGGCCATCTACGAAAGTGGGCGGCACCTGCTCAACCTGATCAACGACGTGCTCGATCTGGCCAAGATCGAGGCCGGGCAGATGGACCTGCGGCGCGAGCGCGTGCGCCTGCACGAGCTGGTCGAGCGCGAAGTGGTGGCTCCGGCCCGCGTGCTGATCAAGGACAAGCCCGTCGAACTGTTTGTGGACATCCCCGCCGACCTGCCCGAAGTCACGGGCGACCCGGTGCGCCTGTGCCAGATCATGAACAACCTGCTGGGCAACGCGGCCAAGTTCACCGAGGAAGGCTCGATCACACTGCAGGCGCGGGTGTATCAGCGCGATCCGCGCTATGTGCTCGTCGCCTGCGCCGACACCGGCATCGGCATCCCGCCGGACAAACTGCCGATCATCTTCGAGCGCTTCCGTCAGGTGGATCAGTCGTACACACGCCGCGTTGGTGGCACTGGCCTGGGGCTGGCCATCACGCGCGAACTGGTGGAGATGCACGGCGGGCAACTGTGGGTCGAGTCGCAGGTCGGCGTTGGTTCTACGTTCTATTTCACCCTGCCGGTGTCTGACCTGCAGCCGGGCGACGATTAAGCGGCCCGTTGCGCGCAGGCAGACATCGCTGTGTTGCGAGAAGGTAGGCACGTGCCGTCGTTGATCACTGGCGTTGTGTGCATGGACTGCGGGCAGCAGATCGCCCCCGATCCGCTGCCCCTCACCTGCCCGCAGTGCGGGTCGGGCTGGCTGGAGGCTCGCTACGACTACGAAGCCGCCGCCGCAGCCTGGCGCGATGGTCTGGCTGGCCGGGTGACCTCACTGTGGCGCTATGGCGAACTGTTGCCGGTGACGCCGCGCGCGGGCCTGTCGCTGAGCGAGGGCTGGACGCCGCTCATCCCTGCCGGTCCGCTGAGCCGCGAACTGAACCATCACGGCCTGTTCATCAAGGACGAGCGCCGCATGCCGACGGCCAGTTTCAAAGACCGTCAGGCGGCGCTCACCGTGGCCTATATGGTCGAGCAGGGCGTTGACGAATGCGTGCTGGCCTCTACTGGCAACAAGGCTGCCGCCTACGCGGCCTTCTGCGCACGGGCGGGCATTCGCCTGTGGATTTTCCTGACCAGCAATGTGCCCGGCGAAAAGCTGCGCGAACTGGCGCTCTATGGGGCCGAGGTGGTCAAGATCGCTGGCACCTACGATCAGGCCAAGCAGATCGCGCTGGACTTCGCCGTGCGGCGCAATCTGTACTATGACCCAGGGGCCAATTCGCTGCCTGGGCGCGAATCGTTCAAGACTATCGCCTACGAGATCGCCGAGCAACTGGCGCGTGCCCTGCCCGGCGGTGCGCCCTGGCGCGCCCCCGACTGGTACGTGCAGGCGGTCAGCGGGGGCATCGGGCCGCTGGGCATCTGGCGCGGCTTCCAGGAACTGTATCACATGGGCCTCATAGACCGTCTGCCGCGCCTGGCCATCGTGCAGTCCGAAGGCTGCGCGCCCCTGGTGACGGCCTGGCAGACCGGTCAGCCGACGGCAACGCCGGTCGTCCCGCAGACGCGCATCTCAGTGCTGGCGACGGGTGATCCGGGGCGAGCCTATCCTCTGCTACGCGAGGCGTGCCTGGCGACCGGCGGCACGATGATCGCTGTATCCGACGGCGAGGCATTCCGTGCCATGCGCCGCCTGGCGCGTGTGGAAGGGATCAGCATGGAACCGGCAGCGGCGGTGGCCTTCGCCGGACTGGAACATCTGATCAGCAGCGGCACCATCGGCGCGGACGAGACAGTCGTCGTCAACTGCTCCGGCCACACCTTCCCGGCAGAAAAGCACATCCTGGAAGATCAGTACGTGCTCGATCTGGAATTTGAGCAGACGGGGGTTGACACGTCGGCGCACACGCAGATCGTCGAAGGGCTGGGCGCGGCCTTCGAGCGCCTGGAAGAGCAGGTGACCACCGTCGTCGTCATTGACGACAATCCGCAGGACAGCCGCATGATCCGTCGTCTGTTGCAGGCGCGCAAGAATTACCGCGTCTTCGAAGTCAACGACCCGCGCGACGGGCTGGACATCGTCCGGCAGCGCAAGCCCGACCTGGTGGTGCTCGACCTGATGATGCCCGACCTGGACGGCTTTACCCTGCTGGAGATGATCAAGGCCGATCCCGCCGTGGCCCATATCCCTGTGGTCGTCGTATCGGCCAAGACGCTGACCGCTGCCGACCGTCAGCGGCTGGAACATTACGCCGAGTCGCTGTGGCAGAAGGGCAGCTTTAGCACGCGCGATCTGGTGGAGCATGTGGTGAGCACGCTGGGCGGTAACCTGGGCGATGCGCCCGAACTGACGCGCGTCAGCGAAGGACAGGTTGCCGCCGCCTCCAAGGACGATATCACCGCGGAGCCGCCGCCGCTGCAGACGATTCTGGTGATCGACGACGAACGGCGCGATGCCCGCCTGATCCGTCGCCTGCTGGAAGCGACTGGCCGCTACCAGGTGATCGAAGCCTATGACGGCGAGTCCGGCTGGCAGGCAATCCTGGAGCACTGGCCCGCGCTGGTGGTCACCGACCTGATGCTGCCAGACATCACCGGCGAAGACTTGCTGGAACGGCTGCGCAGCGACGAGCGCACGCGCGACATACCGGTGGTGGTGCTGACGGCCAAAGATTTGAGCCGCGACGAGCGCGATCGCCTGTTGCAAAAGATCATTTCACTGTTCCAGAAGGCGACGCTGGATCGGCAGGCGCTCATTGACTCGGTAGACCGGACGCTGGGCCGTATCTGAGCGTGCGTCCGCAGTCTGGGCCGCAGACAGCGGGGGGACTTACTGGCAAGACCTGACACAGTGGGGCGTGGAGAGTGCGTATGGCACACCGCATTCTGTACATTGAGGACAACTTCCAAAACAAACGTCTGGTGCGCAAAATCCTGCAGGCGCACGGCTACGAGGTGCTGGAAGCCGACGACGGCCTGACTGGCCTGGAACTGGCCTTTCACCAGAAGCCCGACCTGATCCTGATGGACATCAGCCTGCCGGGCATTGATGGCATCGAGGCTACGCGCCGCCTGAAGGCGTATCCGGAGACCGGCAACATCCCTATCATTGCCTTGACCGCCAACGCCATGCGCGGCGACCGCGAACGCTTCCTGGCCGCCGGTTGTGATGATTATCTCGCCAAGCCGATCAGCACCGCTGAATTGCTCGGCCTGCTGCACAAGTACCTCAACGGCAATGCATCCTAGCGCCGCGCCTCTGACTTCGCGCCCGCGCTGACGCCGCGCCTCTCCGCGCATCGTGTCACGAATCCAGCCGCGCCGGAGCGCTCTGGCCCAACCAGACGCCCGGCGCTTTCGTCGCCGCCAGCAGCATGTGCTCGCCGAACCGGTGTCAGCCATCCCGTGAGTGCAGCGCGCCTCCAGTACCGCTTTCCCCTCAGCGCGTTTGCGCAAATCATGATAAGATACTCTCAAAGGCGGATTATTAGGCTGGTGACCGCTCCTGCGACTCAGCAGGGGGTGACGCTGCTGACGGGAGCGTCCGGCAGTATGGAGCAGAGAGCAGTCATGAGCAAAACGCTAGCGCGAGGCATCGTGGTCGCGATGCTGGTCGTGACGCTGATCGGGGGGCTATGGGGTGCCAGCCTGCCCCGTACCGAGGCGCGCGGCGCATCGTGGACCGTGAGCGTGTTTGGCAACGCCAATCTATCGGGCAGCCCGATCTGGGTAGGCATTTCGCCCAATGTCAGTTATACCTGGGGCGCTGGCCCGCCGGTGATCGGTGGGGCGGCGACAGGCGCGCCCGCTGACAATTTCTCGGTGCGCTTCACTACTTCGACCTTCTTCGCCGCCGGCAACTACCGCTTCACCGTGATGGTGGACGACGGGGCGCGACTCTATGTGGACGGCCTGCTGTTGATCAATCAGTGGACGGCGGGTATGGGTCTGCGCACCTTCCAGGCCGACTACAACTTCTTGACCGACGGTACGCACGTCATCACCGTGGAGATGTTCGACGCGACGGGCGACGCGACGATTGTCGCCAGTTGGGCGTTGGCCGTGGGGCCACTGGTGACGCCCACGCCCGTCTACTCCGGCGTCCCCTGGTACGCGGAGTTCTACAACGGTCTGGATCTGTCTGGGGCAGTCGTTTTTACCACCACTTACCCGCCCAGCGGCCTGAATGTGAACTGGGCGCAGGGGTCACCCGGCGGTGCGGTGCCGGTGGACAACTGGTCGGCGCGCTTCCTGCGCACGCTCAACGTGCCGTCCGACCTGCCGGAAGGCGTCTACACCTTCTACGCCCGCGCCGACGACAACTTCCGCTTCTTCGTGGACTCGACGCTGATCTTCGACTACTGGGAGACCTACGCCAACAGTCAGACCTACACGGCCACGGTGACCCTGCTCAACGGGCCGCACACGCTGAAGGTCGAGTATCGCGAGCGCGAGGTAGACGCTTCGATCTTCCTCACCTGGACGCCGCCCAACGCGCAGAACCCGATCCTGCCGCCGGATTCGGCTCCGGCGGGCACGGGCGGCGGTGGTGCGCCTGTGCCTACGGGCATCACCGCCACCGTCAACATCTCACTGCTCAATCTCCGCAGCGCCCCCTCGCTCACCGCGCCGATCCTGACCAAGCTCGCCAAGGGGGCGAGCTATCCGGTGACCGGGCGCACGGCGGACGCCAAATGGGCGCGGCTGCTGGTTGATGCCACGACGGGCTGGGCAGCAGCGCAATACCTGACCTTCAGCGGCGATTTCAACACCGTGCCGGTCGTGGACGCAGGCGTCGCTCCGGCCCCCACCCCCCCGCCGCCGACGGGCGTGCGCGGACGGGTGATGGGCAACCTGCGCATCCGCGAAGCGCCGACCACGCGCTCCAAGGAGCTGGCGGTGATGCCCTGGGGCACCGAAGTGGACATCCTGGGCAAGAACGCCGGCCTGTCGTGGTATATGGTCAGCTATGGCGGCGTGGTGGGCTGGTCGTTTGCGCCCTGGATCAAGATCATTCAGGGGTCGTTCGATCAGCTACCCTATACCGACGGCACGCAGCCGGTTTTCGAGCCGCCGCCGCCCACCGAAGGCGTGATCGTGCAGGCGTATGGCAACATGCGCATTCGCAGCGGGCCGGGCCTGCAATACCCGAAGGTCGCCCGCGCGCTGTGGGGCACGCGCCTGCAGGTGCTGGGCCGCAGTCCGGACGGGCGGTGGTACAAGGTGCGCTATGGCGACACCGTTGGCTGGACGTTCGCGGCGTGGTATCGGGTGGTGCAGGGCGATATCAACTCGGTGCCGATCACGGTGCAGTAGTGCCTGTTTGCCGCAGAAAACCGTACCTGGTGACATGGGTAGGGGTGGGTTTTTAAACCCACTCCTATCATGTTGCCCCGCTCAGGCATCCTGCTGCCCGGCACCATCAACAAGGCCGGGGCTGACCGCGCCGGGCACGGAGAGCGGCACGCGGCGGTAGAAAGCCCGCGCGGGCGCGCGATTGAGATACCACAGCACATAGAGGGGCACCAGCACCAGGGCGGGCAACTGACAGCGCAAAAAGCCCCGCAGCGCCGTCTGCACCTGTCCGCCGAAGATGGGGTCTTGCGGTCTCGTCCACGTTTCGATGACGCGGTAGAGCGTGACCGCCGTCAAGAGCAGCAGCAACGCGCTGAGCACAAAGCGTATTTGTGGCGGGTGTCCCCACCAGGCCAGGCCGCACACCAGCAACATCACCGCGCCATAGGCGGCCTGTGCCCATGTCCAGGCGGTGATGGTCACCCCGCCCAGCAAGAAAGCCTCTTCAGTGGTCGCGTTGAGACGGTAGAGGAGGTAGGCTTCGAGCAGGGGTAGCACGCCGTAGAGCGCCGCCGTCGCCAGCAGCGCCAGGGTCAGCCCCGGCGGGCGTCGAACGCGGCCCGCGGGGGGTGCGGGTGAGGTGACTGATGCGGGTGTGGAATCGCTCATCTGGCGCACTCTTTCTGAGGAGTCACAGGCCCTGCTGCTCGCGCCACTGACGGATTTCGTCGGCGTGCTCTTCCTCGTGCCAGACGACGTTTTCCAGCACCAGGTAACTGAGCGGCTCGCCTTCCATCCAGGCGAAGCGACGGTTGTCGTCGAGC